>NZ_JBSPFA010000009.1:0-92918 GCF_053848885.1 Amedibacillus sp. YH-ame10 | reverse complement strand
TACTCGATTCAAAGTAGATTTACTTCGCTATTTTGATGCGATCCCTATGGAAGAAAGAAATAATGTTAAATATGTCTGTATAGATATGTGGGAGCCTTATAAAGACGTAATCAATCGACGTTTGAGGTCTGCGTTAGTTTTAATTGATAGTTTTCATGTAGTCGAACATTTAACGAAAGATTTTACATCTTTACGTATTCGTATTATGAATCAATATGAAATTAATTCGAATGAGTATTACCTTTTAAAAAAATGGAATTGGTTGCTTATAAAAAATCTATTGAATTAGACAATCAAGCTAAATTTAATCATCGATTAAAAAGGTATGTAAATCTAAGGAATTTGCTCAACCTCCAACTAGAAATATCTCAAGAGCTTCATAAAGCATATGATCTAATGAATCGTTATCTATCTTTCAATGATTTAGCTACAGAAAATAATTGTAGAATTCAACTAAATGAGATTATTCATGATTTTATTTTGGCAGACATCCCTGAGTATTCCGAATTTATTACTTTACTTCAAAATTGGAAGGAAGAGATTATTAATTCTTTTACACGAGTGGATGGAAAAAGAATATCAAATGGACCTATGGAGTCTTTGAATGGAAGAATAGATAAATTAGAGGCAAATGCAAATGGTGTTAAAAATTATAAACGATTCAGGAATAGAACAATTTTTTGTTTTAATAAAACTGTTCAATATAAATTGACCGCTAAATATAAAACAAACAAATTAGAAGGAGCAAAGCGCGGTCATTATAAAAAATAAAAATCTAGATTAATTGGCAAAGAAAAAGGCATATCATTACAAAAGGACGTGCCTTCTTGACCCTACGAAAGTTTATAGGTACCCCTTCACTCTACAAAAGTTTAGAGGCTATTTTTTTAATTCCCTATGAAAGTTTAGAGGGCCATTAAAATAATCAAATATTATTTGATCGGCACAAAGGCGCGTAATCTTATGACTACACGCCTTTATAAACACATAATTTTATATAACAATTCCACACTATTTCTTAAAAACTAAACACTTAAACAGTTATAGTCTTTCCACACATTTTTATAGCATATCCTCGCAATTTTTTATAGATTCATTTTTAAAGCGCCCTTTTAGTCCAGCTAAGTGATTACACTTCATTCAAGCGTAATTGTGATCTTCTTTTTACACTTCACGCTTGCTTTTACTTCTTAGTGGTGTTCAACTTGACGCATGCATGCGAACTGTGAAGACACTTTTTCGACCCACATAGATACATATCAATCAAAGTGCGTAATCCACATAACTTCAATAAATCATTGGTGCATGATTAACTTAATTATCTATTTTAAAATATGTTATTAACTGACTTTTAAATCCATCATGATCATTTAACTTTTTATATAACGTATCATTTTTAAAGTCATTCGAACTCAATTGTCTTATATTATTATTTTCAACACTTTTTATTACCAACTGAATATATTTTCCAATTATATTATATAAACTCTCGTTTATTTTTGTTATATCGTACTGAAAATTTGTATAATCTGAGTTTTCTCCATTTAACACTACAATAACATATGCAGCAAAATAATAACGACCATTTTTTAATATTACGTTAATATTTTCATCTTTTGCAACATTACAACAATCTGTCTTCGAATAATTGTTATATACATTGATCAAAGCAATACAAAAGTTAACTGGTTTGAAGATTTTATCAAAAATATCTGACATATTTTGATCTTTAATTGCTTCACAATTAAAAATTTCTTCCACTATTTCCTGTGTTGACTTTGTTCTTGCCGCACTTGGTTTTTGAAAATAGTATGCCATACAAGCTCGCGCTAGATCAGATATGCTACATACATATGAATTAAGCGTTTCTTCTCCTCTTTTAGAAACATAAAAATGATACGGATCTTTACAGTTTTTACATAATTGATTTATCTCAAGAATATGAGGATTCGTGTAGGCGATATCCTCAATAGTAATAGGCTTTTGTCTGTTTAACGAAATGCTAATATCATCTAACATATGCTTACAATCTGCTTTATCCTCTTTTAAACATACTACTCTCAATAATACTTTTGCCAATCGCTTTGCTCGTTCTACATCTGTTTCATTGCTAGTTTCACTCAAAAAGAAATTAGCTGCTGTAGAAATTGTTTGTGCACCATTAATGATAGATATATCTCCATCGTTGAAATATTGAAAAGCAATACTATTTTGCTTATTTAAATTAAAATGCTGTTTATCTTTTACAATAATTGTAATTCCGTTGTTTAAATACCAAAATGCCTCTGGTTGCTCATTTAAAGTTTTCGTTATATTACTTTCCACATCTAATACATCTCTTATTTTATAGCGTACATTTTTACTAAATAAAGAATCACTTACATGATCATACATATTAACAATATCATATAAATTAGCAGTAAATACATATGAGTTTATACTATTAGGGAAGGTATGATCAGGTAACCCGCTGTACTCTTCCTTTCTATATGGCATAGATATAGACAATAAGCGACTGTCTATTCCAACTGTAAATTCGTGTAAATTAGTTTGACTATCCTGTATTACATAATATGCAATATTAGTCACACTTTTACAACCAAATGCTTTTTTTGCCCATGTTCTGATATTACTTACCCATTGCTCCGCTTTCACTTTTTGACTATGCTTACTTACAAATACAACTAAATAATACAGATCGAAATTATTTTCTTCATTGCCTATCTTGCACATCTTCTCAATATTGATTTTCAATTCACCCAAACCCTGATCAGAAC
The DNA here is from genome assembly GCF_053848885.1 of Amedibacillus sp. YH-ame10. Classification (NCBI taxonomy): domain Bacteria; kingdom Bacillati; phylum Bacillota; class Erysipelotrichia; order Erysipelotrichales; family Erysipelotrichaceae; genus Amedibacillus; species Amedibacillus sp. YH-ame10. The sequence goes on along the minus strand of NZ_JBSPFA010000009.1, from coordinate 90,141 downwards.
AATCATCTAGTCTAAAAAACGCTACATAGTTATCGTTTTCACTTAAGTTAAGATCATGATAAGTAACGATTTTCTTAATATTCAAGTTCTTTTGCGCCTGTGCCATAGTGGTCTTTTTTTTATTTTTGTCTTCGAACTGAAATTTTTTTTCTTCTAAAAACTGTTCCATTAACCTACTTGATTTATTACCTTTGACATTTAAACCCATCTTATAATCCTCCATTATGAATTTCTAGATCGTTTACAGAAAGTTCTATTGTATTTCCGTGCAAAGTATAAATCGAATCATTTATCCGATGCAATCCTTTGTGATATGAAGCAATCAATTCTTTGGTAGCTTCCTCATCCAAATGCTTCGTTATCTCTTCAAATCCATGCTTATAAACAAGGATCTTCTCTTCTATATCTTGAACATCTTCGTATGTTAGATCACTTATATTATTGATCATATCTTCAATGCTATGTATTAGTTTATTGAATCCATCTGAAAATAGGTGCATTTCATTCTCCTCATTAAAATCATTTGTGTATAATTTTGTACTTTTTTCAATGATTACATCTACACAATTCATACCCTCAGGATAAATAGATCCTGTATGGATACCAAAAAAGCGATTTAATTCCAACCTTATTGTTTTCTTACTATTTTTCGGTATTATTATTTTATCATAAATGTATTCTGAAATTGGTGTAAATTCATCACCTTGAAAAAGGATAAAAGCCCCTTGTTGTGCAATGATCCTATTATTAGCTTTAATATGATCAATTAATTTATGATTTAATTGAAATGCTTTATTTTCCCATAACCATTTCTTGTCTTTACCCCGTGTAACAATACTATCAAATAAACTTTCCATATTGTGACCTAAAGCACAATACATTTGCTCAAAATCAAAAATATACACTATACCATCTTTATCATCATCTTCCGTTACACGTTTTGTAAAATATGGTGTAACAGCAAAATATAATGCAGACAGGGCGTTATAAGAAACATCAAGTAATCTACTTGGAAACCCTCCATGTTGAGCATCAACCGCTTTCATCAGATATGAATGCCCTTTCGTCCACTTGTCTGCAGCCATTTCATCTAAAATATTTTTTTCAAAGAATGGATTATTTTTCATGTAGTTCATTCTAAATAAATTCGGTTGACAAGCAGTAGAAAAAATTTGATTTTCGCCTCGATACACCACTATATCTTCGTCTTTATATTCATCTCTGACTATTTCTATTAGTTTTAAATAATCAGATACGTGTTGAATTTCACTCATATATAACCTCCTGTAAACTATTAAATACTACGGATTTTACCATATAGAAAATTGAGTAGTTTAATATTTATCAAGTTTATAACTTGCTTCTTACTCCCACTCTTCATCACCGATTAAATACTAAATATTTTTGTTTAAGTTTAAAAACGTTTTACTTTTATTTCTTAATTACATTATACATTTTCTAAGTGATAATGCAATGGGATAGTATCAAAATGGTATCATACTTACTTTATTTCTTTTGGGAAAGATGTTTGTATTGCAGATAATTCCGCATTTAAATCTTTTACATATTTTGCTGATACGTCAGCATACAAATCAGTTCTTCCTTGTGCATCAAAAACTAGTTGAACATCCTCTTCTTTTATAAGATTTAATAAACCGACAAAAAAAGCTTTTAGTTCATCGCTATTATCCGAAGTTAAATCAAGTTTAATAGGACTGTCAAATTGTAAAACTAAATACTCTTTTTCATCATTTGTTTCGAGCAAAACGTTTACTTTATTCATATAAGTATCCTCTTTCTTCATATGCTTCAATACCACCTTCAAGGTATTTAATACTTTGTTCTTTCCAACTCAATTTATCATCTGAGTTTTCAATATTAAGTAATTCATTTGTAAACATACTGCCTACGTATGTAGTATAAATATCGTTACTGCATAATTTTAATATACTATTTACAGGTCTACTTCTAACGGAAATATTTCCATCATGCGTAGCAATGACAACAATTTTTTTTGAGGCTCCTAATGACTTTACAAGCGGTACAATATTTTGCTCTATATAAACACTTCCTAGACTTAACTCAGGTTCATCAATTAAAAAAATTGCTTCCTCTTGTTTTTTTAATAATTCAAATTGCAATGCAAGAATTGCTTTCTCTCCCTTTGAGGGGTTATAAGCTTTATCAGATAAATAGAATCCTTTTTTCACAAACATAAACGATTCAATATTTTCAATTTTCTTATCAGAACATAGTTCGGAGAATTTTTCTATTTTGTCCTTAACACTTAAATCCAAAAAAGAATTTTTCAACCCATCACAATAGACTATAAAATTTTTAAGAGCAGTTTTCATACCTTTGATTAGTATATACTCCTTATATTTTTCATAATTTTCTAAATTAATAAAACCTACTAATTCCTTAATAAACCCTTGGCCCTTATCACCTATATTACCAATATATTTCTTCGGCATTTCTATGATATCTTCATTTAAAATATTTAATACTTTTTTAGCGTTCAATTCTAATAAAATTCTATTTTTTGCAAACGCACTTAACCCAGTTTCGGTCGGCAATACTGGTGCCCCAACACATTCTGCAACATACCTATTTAATTTTTCAATAGTTAAATCAATTAGTTTATTACTTTGTTGTTCAATCCATTCACCACGCATTAATTTATAATTCTCATTTTTCAGGAACTCTAATTGCTCTATTATTTCATTCTGTTTTTCAGGATATTTAATCGCTATTTCAAAACCAGGAAAAATCTTTAAGAAATCTGAAATGCTTTTATATTCTTTTTGAAGTTTATCTAGCTTTGTTAAATCAAAGCTATGATTCTTAGATATCGTTAATATTTTCATTTTTTTCTTCTTTTTATTTCTAGATTCATGCATAAAATAATCTCTATAATCTGATAACGGAGTTGGAACTATATCTAAAAACTGTACCATTTCTTTAATTTCTTTTTTGCAATCACTAGTGGATATTGATGAATAATTATATTGATTTGCATCTACCTCCAATATTTTTTTGAACCAATTATCTTTTTCTCCACCTTCATAATATACAGGAATTATACTTTTCTCAGTTATATAATAATCATTTAATGATTTTAGTATCTCACTCTTTCCGCTACCTTTATCTCCGAATATAATATTCACATCTTTATATATGGGAATTATAAATGAATTTTCTTTTTTACTTTGATTACCATATACCTTTATATTTTCTTCGAATTCTCCTTGTATCAAATCATTGATAATATCAGTATCCTTTTCTAAAAATTTAATAAAATTGTTAAAACCCCGTATAGGAAATTTTAATTCTCCAAAATGAGATTTTTCATATTCATCCCATATTTGAACATCACTACCAATAACAGCACGTTGATTTGAACAGTGAAGAACCCCTATTGTTGTTAGATCACTAGGCTCTTTTAGTAGCCTTCTTTTATCATCAATAATAGATTCAAAATAAATCAAATCATCATAAGGTAGTTCTTTATCTTTACAGTAATGCGCGATATAAACTACATCATTTAATATAAATGCAGATAACATATCATCTATACTAATACTAAAGATGTTCACATCTTTATCTTTTAAAATATCATCTACAACACAAGCAAACTCATCAATTTGAGTTGGATTACAGATTACAATTACATGTCCAACTTTATTCGTTGGACCAATAACATCTAGTTCAATTCCTGGCCAAACTTCACAAAAAGATTCAACACTTTCTTTAAAATCTCTATACTGATTCACATCAAATAAATTATGATTAGTTATTGCAACAATTTCAACTCCTGCTTCTAATATTTTTTCACTAAATTTTTCTTTATCAACTTCTCTAGTTTTTTTATCTCCAACCTTAACTTTTCTTGTATGACAGTGGAAATCAATTAACATAATATTTATCCTCCAACTCTTCCAGATTCACGTCATTATCTGCCCACAATTCACATTGAACCATAACCGTTTGTACTGCATCTTCCATACCTTCTGGTGGATATCTGTGATGTTTTAATAGTTTTTTGATTAGCATTCGCATTTTTGCTCTAGCGGAATCACGCTTCTGCCAATCTATTGTTTTATTTTTTCTTAAAGTGTCTGCCAACTCTTTTGTTAACTCAATCAATTCTTCATTTTCATAAAAATCCTTAATTGCTCTTGGTTTTGTTAGTGCATCATAAAATGCTAGTTCATCTGCTGTTAATCCTAATTGGTTTCCTTCTTCATTAGCTGTAGCAATTTGCTTGGCAAGATTTAATAATTCTTGAATAACTTCTTCATTTGTAATCATTCCATTCAAGTAGTTATTTAGTGCTCTTTGAATAACTTCGCTAAACTTTTCAGACTTGACCACATTAGTTCTTCGATATATGGAAACTTGATCAGCAATCAATTTTTTAAGCAGTTCAACAGCTAAGTTTTTTTCTTTCATTTTAGCAACTTCATCTAAGAACTTTGGATCAAACAATGAAAATTCTTCCTTAATATCAGAAAATAAATTTATTACTCCATCACTTTTAATACTTTGTCTTAGCAACTCATTGATACATGCATTCATTTCTGGCAAAGATATTTTCTTTCCTACACCCGTATTCATTAGTCTCAAAACCAAAACACGTACAGCATCAAAGAAAGCCGCTTCAAAACGCAACGATTCCTCAACCAACGAAGAACATAATGATAAAGCTTGATGTAAAAGAAGTGCTTCTTTTAGGAAAGTTTCTTTTATTTCCTTTTTATTTATATCAACTATAAAATTTACAGCACTACTAATTGTTCTTGCTCTTTCTAATTCTGTTCCATCTTCAAATTTTGAGTAATCAAATCCAAAAAACAAATCTCTACAAATCGATAATTTTTCAAGGAATTTAGGTAATGCAACCTTTGCAACATCTGTATCTCCATAATTCTTTTTATCTCTTGTAGTATAATCATTCATCGCCTGCTTTAAAGCAGCTGCTATACCTACATAATCAACAACAAGACCACCCGTTTTATCTTCAAACACACGGTTAACACGTGCAATTGCTTGCATTAAGTTGTGACCATACATTGGTTTATAAACATACATTGTTGCCAATGAAGGTACATCAAATCCTGTCAACCACATATCGACTACAATTGCAATTTTTAATGGACTTTTATTATCTTTAAATTTCTTAGCTAGCAAATCTTTTTTGCTTTTATTACCAATTATTTCACGCCATTCTTCGCGATCAGCATTAGTCGCAGTCATAACAACTGCAACCTTTTCGTCCCATGTTGGTCGCAACTCTAAGATGCGTTTATAAATTTTCATAGCTGTTGTCCGTGAGTAAGCTACAATCATCGCTTTCCCTGTAAGTAAATTTTCTCGGTTATTCTCATAATGTTCTAAAATATCATCTACTAAGGAATTAACTGTACTATCCGCACCCAATATTTCATCAATTTTGCCAAGCTGCTTTTTACTTTTTTCAATAACCTCTGGATCCGCGTTATTTGCCATTAATTCATATTCACTATCAATAAGTTGAAGTGTTTGTTGATCTAATTTTAAATTAACAACTCTACTTTCGTAATATACAGGACGTGTTGCATCATCTTCAACTGCTTGTGTCATATCATAAATATCAATATAATCACCAAACACTTCACGTGTACTTCTGTCTTTAGAAGAAATAGGCGTACCTGTAAAACCAATGTAAGTAGCATTAGGTAGGCTATTTCTAATTAATCTTGCAGTCCCAATAACTTTTGTAGCTATCTTTTCTCCCTCTTCATTAACTTCCATTTTTATTTTTTCGCTTAGGCCATATTGTCCACGATGGGCTTCATCAGCCATAACAATAATATTTCTTCTATCTGACAATGCTTTATCATATTCTTCGAACTTTTGCATTGTTGTAAAAATAATTCCATTTGCTTGTCTACCATCCAATAAACTTCTTAAATGTTCTCTACTCTCTGCTTGGACTGGTGTTTGCCTTAAAAAATCTTTACACTTTGCAAACTGACCAAATAATTGATCATCCAAATCATTTCTATCCGTTATCACAACAATTGTAGGACTTTTTAATGTCTTCTGTAGTAAGTGCGTATAAAACACCATAGATAAGGATTTTCCACTTCCTTGGGTATGCCAAAACACCCCACCTTTTCCATCTGTAACTGTTGCATTCTGCGTCGAAACAATTGCTTTTTTAACAGCAAAATATTGATGATATCCAGCTAGGATTTTGATTTTATCTTTTCCATCATTAGAAAAGCAAATGAAATTCTTTATAATATCAAGAAGTCTTTCTTTTTGAAACATTCCTACAAAAAAAGTATCAAAGTCAGCAAACTGAGTATTTTCATAACTACCATCAACTGTTTTCCATTTCATAAACCGATCTTCACCGCTTGTAATCGTTCCAGCCTTATTTGTTATTTGATCACTCATAACACATATAGTATTATAAATAAACATAGAAGGAATTTCTTTCATATAATTTCTCAGTTGCCGGTATGCTTCAGAAGCATCTGTTTCTTCCCGTGAAGGCGATTTGAGTTCAATCAGTACAAGTGGTAATCCATTTATAAATAAAATGATATCAGGACGTTTTTCGCTATTTTCTATAAAAGTCCATTGATTAGATACTATAAATGAATTATTATTAGGGGTATTATAATCAACAAGATACACAATAGAAGATTTTTCTTCTCCACCATTAAAATAACTTACAGTAATTCCATTTTGTAGATAGTCTGTAAAAATAAGATTCTTATAAACCAATTCACCATTCTCAGTATTTTTCAATTTGTTAATTGCTTCAAGTATTGCATCATATGGTAAGTTTCTATTTATATTAATTAAAGAGTTTTCAAATACGTCATCATATAACGGACTCTGAAAATTCCTTTCTATATTAGGGCCATAAATATATTCATAACCCATCTTTTGAAATAGTTCAATTACTGATTCTTCATAATTCGATTCCGTGTAAGTTGTTGACATAAAAATCCTCCTCTAATCAATATTAATATCAAACCGATGTAGTCTATGTGCTTCTTTCCCCTCATCTATTGGATAAAGGGATTGTCTCATAACATTTGATAACTCTATTCCTAATTGTTGATAAACACTTTCAACTAAATTTGAAATAAAATATCCAAATGATAAATCAGGAATATTATAAAATCCGTATTCTTTTTGATTGTTCACCAAAGATATTTCCCAATACTTCATGAAATAACTCTTTCCAAAAGCGATATTATTAATATATCCTACATTGTAATTTAAACTTTCTACAAGGTTTTTATTTAATGCAGGATTTTCAAACGAAAAACCGTTTTCGTAACTAAAGATACCATTAAAAATATGATTACCTATCAATCTACCATTTTCATGTGCTTTTTTTACTACTTCTCTAATCTCATTTGACTTAAATTTTGTTTTAACTTCTATAATACCTAATACACTCTCTTTAGGAGCAACAACAAAATCTGCTTTTTTAAATAATAATGGAAAATCATTTTTATAAATGATAATGTCAATTTGTGTAGATATCATATCATTCATATCAATTACAAATCCAGTGCCAACGGAAACTGACTTAGGTAAAAACTCTTTTATGGTTTCAGCCAAGATTATTTCTTTATATCTACCATCCTCTCCCCAATGATGATCGTCTATAAAATTTCTAACTCTATCTTTAGAAGAAATTAACTCATCTGAAATAGATTTTCTATAATTTCTATAATCCGGCATATTTATCCTCTCCTTTTCAGGTTTTTTACGTTATAAACAATAATTTAGTGACTTAAAGGTCTATGTCGGATACATCAAGTTCACCAGACATTAGTTTAGGTAATAAAGTATCACGAATAATCGCAAGATTTTCAGACTGCTTTATATTTTCTCGCATAGCAATGTACATAGGCTGAACAACTTTCTCAAATCTTTGGAGCGTTTCAGTATCTGGAATATAAAGTTGCATAGCATTTAGTATGTTTGTAGTCATACTTGGAACGGCAGAACCAGCATTAAGAGAAGCAAGGGCAAGACTCTTAACAAAATGGAATATAAACTTTGCTATATTGGGTAAAAGCATTTCTGTATAAAACATTGTATCCACAGACCAAAATGCTTCGTTCACATACATAACATTATTAAGTGTTCCTTTACGCGGAATCAATACAGATTCTCCGATGTATAATGGTTTTTCGACATAACGCATTATTCCGCCAGAACCATATACCGGATAAACACCATCATCCAGTTTTTTATGGTCTTTTCCATACTTAATTGTAATGAGATCAGACAATTGTCCCACCGTCCATTGTGATTTGCGATTATTAATGAAAAACTCAGTGTAAACAGCTTGTACCTGCTCTTCTAAATTATTGTTTATCGCTATATTATTAGATATTTTACTTTCTATTGAAGACAAAATGGACACAATTTTATTTTGAATCTTTTTATCAGGTAATTTTACAGGTATTTGTGATAATTCTGAATCGAAAGTTATTTGTGGAAATGTTCCTGATCGTGTCTCCGCTAAATGTTGTAAATTCGAAATCACATGATTGGATTTTAATATAGCAAATAAGAATTTCGGATTTACTAAATCTTTATTTGCTCTTAAAACCATTAATTTAGTAGATGCAATATAGTTATTGGTCTCTGAAAAATCTATATATGCATACCGTTCATTCGCAGGTCTTATTTCAGAATATAAAATGTCATCCTTTTCGAATGTTTTCTTAAATTGGCCTTTTAAATTCTTATTCTTAACCTTAATATTATTGGTTATTACACCTTTATAAACATCAGAAGTGTTAATTAAAATCACTTCTGAATCCTTACCTTTATATGATATTGAAACCGATTTACAAAGTTCTCCAATTACTGTGTCTTTCCATTCAGTCATATAATTACCTCCTTATCCTATATATCTTTTGTGTGCAATCTTTACATTGCTTTGTTTTACCATTGCATATTGCAGTGTTGTATCAATTTTTTGATGTCCTAACAATTTTTGAAGCTGTTCAATTGGCATTCCTTTATCTATTGCTTTAGTTGCGAGTGTCCTCCTAAATTTATGAGGATGCACCTTACCTATATTAAGTTTTTTTCCTATTTCTCTTACTCTAGTTTCAATACCACCAATACTTATTCTTTGGTATGGAGATTTCAACGAAACAAACAAGGCTTTATTATCATCAGTTCTACTATCTAAGTAATTTTGTAAATGGATTTTAGTTCTGGCATCAAAGTAAACAACTCTTTCTTTATCGCCTTTTCCAAATACTACACATTCACGTTCATTAAAGTTAATATCTTCCCTGTTTAATAAAACTAATTCACCTACACGCATTCCTGTTGATGCTAATATATCAATCAACGCTAAATCTCTTATACTTTCACAGCTGTCTCTCATAAGTTCTAAGGATTCATCTGAATATGTTTCTTTTATTGTAGAGGCCGATTTTACTTTATGTATTCTTCTTACTGGACTTTTGACAATGTAATCCTCATCCTCTAGCCAAGAGAAGAAACTGGACAATATTCTTCTTATATTATCAATGGTAACTCTACTTGATTTATTTTGCTCCTGATAATCTGTTAAATATTTTCTTAAATCGTTAGTTGTAATATGTTTTATATTCAAATTCAATACTTTAAGAACATTATCTATTGTTGCTTTATAATATTTCAAGGATTTTTCTGAACATCCCTCTAGTCTTTTTGCTGATAAGAACAAATCAATATAATTCACTTCAATAACACTTGTTTCATCTAATGGCTTATCTGTAATACCATAAGTACTTAATACTTCATCTAGAACATCTTTTAGTTTATTAATTTGCTTATCATCTAAAAGAGGTATCATTTCTTGTAAAATTTCATTTTTCAATAATTCTTTCATAGCTTTATTCTCCTTTTTAATGAGAACAACTATGGAGTGGATGTTCTAGTTTTACTCTTGCCACTCACAAGAGTTTTCTAATATAAACAATAATTTAGAGCAACAACTTCATCTCTTATTTATTCGAATATTCAATGGTATTAGTGAGGATGTTGTCCTTGGCGATGTAGTCGAAACTACATCTGGTGGTACGCCATCTCGAAAACATACCGAATATTATGAAAACAGTTCAATATGCTGGGTGAAATCAAAAGAGCTCCTTGGTAATTACATTCTTGACACAGAGGAACATATCAATGATATGGCACTCTCTAAATCTTCTGCAAAATTACTACCTATGCATAGCGTACTCATTGCAATGTATGGTGCAACCGTTGGGGCATATGGCATTATTTCAAAGGCAATGACTTGCAATCAAGCAGTTTGTGCTTTGTTATGCAATGAAAAATATCCATATACATATTTGTTTCAGATAGCACAAGAGCAACAACAAAAGCTAATAAATATGGCTGTTGGTTCTGCTCAGCAGAATATAAGTCAGGTACTAATTAAGCAATTACCTCTACATAGCGACATTGCTGCTATAAGAAAATTCCATAATTTAGCTTTGCCATTGCATAAACAAATCGAAAAACTGCAAGCTGAGAATAGAACCCTTTCAGAAATGAGAGATACACTTCTGCCTCAGCTAATGTCAGGTGAGATTGATATCTCCGACATCTACCTCTAAGTCGCTAAATTATTGTTTATCTGCTTATTCAATTCTATTTTTTTATCTAGTTTTTCTAAAAAATCCGCGATTTTTATTTGCGTTTTATAACTATGACTAGGAATTTTGTATTCCATTATAGCCTTTTTATCGCCCCTAGGCATCTTTGTGCCTTTTGAAGTAGAAGTTGCATACTTGAAAAATCCATCAGAAGACAAAACATAGTACAGATATCTAGGATATATTCCCTTTTTAGCTCTCAAAATCAAAACATCATTCGAACAGCCTCCATCATAATTTGAAAACCAAATTTTTTTAAAATATGGTCTTATATTAGAAACCAAAGTATCGTGTTCACTAAACTTTTGAGTTTGTGAAAGAGTTGGTAAAGATGTTGATTTTGTAATCCCTTTTCTATTGGGCAACATATTTTCAGTTGATACATAATTCACTTCACTTAAGTTTTCTACTGGAATCTTATCTCTTACAAATTCACAAATACATGATAGTTCAATCATATGCTTAATTCTCCTCCTCTTTCTCGTACATTTCACATGAAACTTCAAGAAGCTCATTAGCCTCAACATTATATAAGACATCAAACAAAAATTCGTCATTATCTATTATCATAATATATTTTATTTGATAACCATAATCCGTTTGTTCATATTGTAAGACCTCACCCATCAAACAATCTAAATGCTCATCAAATCCGGTATCCTTCAAAATATTATGTAATAAATATTTATCTGTATATAACCTGGATTTTATAACATCAATAGTAATAATATTAAACTCAGTAGTGAGAACATCTTTTACTTCTTCTAAAGTTCTACAAAGGAATAAATTACTACCAACTTGTTTATTAAATAAACATTCAAAATCAGTATCATTAGACACAAATATACCCATTTGATCTTTTGTGTTTTGTAAAATCGTATTAAATATCAATGCATCTTTAAATCCTGCATCAGTATATGATTTGCCATTAATTTTGCAGAATTTAAAAGGTTTTTCACAATGTATTGCTTGTTGAATTATTTGATTAACAGTCTCTTCATCTTTAGGACATGAAATGATTTTCGCGTTCACTTTTGGATTTTCTAAAAAATCTTGAGTGATTGAATGTAAGTATGTCATATATTCATCCTGGTTATTTAACCCCTTGAATTCATAAGTTAGTTCTATTAAATTTCCAAAAGACTTTTTAAATGCATCTACCTTATTCAAAAGATTTGCCTTTTCATTTTTAAAATGCATCAATAAATGTTCATTCAACTCCAACCACACAATTTCTGGAATACAAATCATTGTCTTATCCACTATCCCATAATCAGAGATTAATCTCTCAATGTCAAAATATAATGGACTGATAGTAAATTGAGATAGGTATAAAGAATTGCCTGAATGTCTGCACTCTAATATGTTGGTATCAAAATAAATAAATACTTTTTCATAATCATGCATAACTTTTTATACCTTTCTTTATTCTTGCATTTCATATCCAATTGCTCCTAATTTTTCTCGAATTTCTTTTTCGAGTTCATGCGATTTAGAAAACATATCTGATAATTCAGTTGTTAATCTAGTCATTTTCTCTTCAAATGGTTCATCATCTTCTTCTTGATCTTTAATACCCACATAACGTCCTGGCGTTAGAATATAATCTTGTTTAGCAATTTCTTCTGTGGAAATTACCTTGCAAAATCCTTTTACATCTTCTAAAGTTCCTTCTTGGAACATTTCAAACGTTTTGGCTAATTTATCTACATCTCCTAAACTTCCATCATCATGAATTCCTTCACTAAAGTCTCTATGCTTACGATCAACCATAAATCCCATTTCACGTGCATCAATGAATAGTGTTTTTCCTTTTTGTTTTTTATTTTTACTAATAAACCAAAGCGTTACTGGAATTGTAACACTATAGAATAATTGTGTTGGTAGAGCAACAATTCCTTCTATTAGATCGTCTTCTATAATATTTTTACGGATTTCTCCTTCCCCGGATGTTTGTGAAGATAGCGCACCATTAGCTAATACCAAACCTATTTTACCATTTGGTGACAAATGATGAATCATATGTTGTATCCATGCAAAGTTGGCATTTCCTGCTGGTGGTATCCCATATTTCCAACGGACATCTTCTTTTAATTTATCTTGTCCCCAGTTAGAAAGATTAAAGGGTGGATTAGCCATTACAAAATCTGCTTTTAATGTTGGATGCAAATCGTTGAAAAACGTATCTGCTTGGTAGGAACCAAAATCGGCATCTATACCTCTTATTGCCATGTTCATTTTAGCCATCTTCCAAGTATCAGCATTTGATTCTTGTCCATATACCGAAATACGATTTCTATTTCCGCTATGTGCTTGAAGAAATTTTACACTTTGAACGAACATTCCTCCTGAGCCACAACACGGATCATATACACGACAATCGTTAAATGGCTTTAGTATTGCTACAATTGTTTTTACAATACTTGAAGGAGTATAAAACTCTCCACCTTTAACACCTTCATATGCTGCGAATTCTTGAATGCAGTATTCATATGTTCTTCCAAGTAAATCTTTACTTTCTTCTGTATCATCCATTTTCATTTCTGTAAATAAATCTACAACATCCCCCAATACTCGTTTGTCTAAATCAGGGTTAGCATAATTCTTTGGTAATACATTTTTTAAACTTTTATTTTCTGCTTCAATTGCTCTCATCGCATCATCAATAGCAATACCTATTTCTTGTGTATGTGCTACTGATGAAATTTTCTTCCAACGCGCATCTTCAGGCACAAAGAAGACATTCTCACCAATATAGGCGTCCCTATCATCTTCAAATCCATCCCCTTCATTAACTAGTTCTTCATATCTTTTTTCAAATGCTCCAGAAATATAGCGTAAAAATATTAAACCTACTATTACTTTTCTATATTCGGCAGCAGGAATATGCCCCCATAATACACAAGCAGCATCCCAAATTTGTTTTTCAAAACCTATATTTGCATTATTATTTGCCATTCACATCACCCTCCTTTTCTTCTCCTTCTGGTAAAATATCTAGAATATCATTTGGGGTACATTCTAATCCTCTACAAACTTTTACTAAAACTTCCATAGATACATATTCATTCTTAGAGAGTTTTGCCAATGTATTTTGACTAATACCTACCTCTTTAGCAAAAACTGTCTTCTTCAAACCTTTATCTATAAGTAGTTTAAACAATTTGTTGTAACACACATCCATTAATTTACCTCCTGACATAAGTATTACTTTTATTATAAAACAAATTGTTACATAAAAAAACACTTTTCTTTGTGTTTGAAAAGATTTTTTTCAAATTTAAAAAGTGTTTTTCAATGAAATATATTACAAAGTCATCTTATTTATAATTAGTCTCATTTTGTTGTAGATAAAACATTGCTTTCTGTGCTTCAATTTCAGCGCGTAGTTCCTCTTTGGTTGGCAAATACAATTTATACTTAGTTGCAAATAACTGCTCATTACCATTTAGTATGGAATACTTTGCAATATCTGCATCCGTATCAGAACATAGTACAATTCCTATTGTTGGATTATCATCTTCATTCCTTTTCAAATCATCGTACATACGAATATACATATCCATTTGTCCAACATCTTGATGTGTGATTTTGTTTGTTTTTAAGTCAATCAAAACAAAGCATTTCAAGATATAGTTATAAAAAACTAAATCTATATAGTAATCTTGTTTTTCTGTATGAATATGTTGTTGTCTTGCAATAAAGGCATAACCTTTTCCTAATTCCATAAGAAATTTTTGAATATTTGATAAGATACTTGTTTCTAAATCTGTTTCTGTAAAAGTGCTGTCTGTATCAAAACCCAAGAACTCAGCAATCATAGGATTTTTTATAAACTCCAACTTATCATTTTGATTTTGTTTTATTAATTTTTCCATTTCATTTATGACTAATTCTTTTTGTTGTGACTTTAATAAGCGATAATAATATTGAGAAGAAATATTTCTTTGAAGTGTTCTAACACTCCAAGTTTCGCGTATTGCCTCGTTTTCGTACCAATTTCTGGCTTTTTGATCTTCCACTTGTATCAATACCCTATAGTGTGTCCATGTTAAAAGAACCGAAGATTTTCCACTCAGTGAGTGGAAAATTTCAGGATATGCTTTATAGAAATTATAAAAACTATATAAATTAGTTTTAGGAAATCCCGTTCCATATTCTAAAGTAAGCATTTTTGATAATTTTTTTATTACACTTGCACCATATTCTGCTCTATCTTCACCAAGCATACACTCTTCAAAAATTCGTTTTCCCATTAACCAATTCCTCTTAATTAATGACGCATTAACTGTAGCATATGCATAACTTCTTGCAGAATCAATTATAAATTTAGCATCAACAAAAATATCATCAGATTTCTTATATTCAATTTCATCAATCGAATTTACTAATTTATTTGACATTAGCTTTCTCTCCTTTTTTCGTCATTTAACCTATAGACATTATACTTTCATTTATTGTTAATCTCAATTGTATTTAAGTGATAAGGAGACTTTATTACAGTCTCATAAAGTGAAAAAGTAAATTCCACAACATATGCAAAAAGTGGAAATAAGCTTTACAGTCCATTACATAAAAACAATGGTAGAATTAACTCTTACAATTTTATATGATATAGTTACTCTTATTTTGGTTCTTAGTAACATATAATTTAAATACACATAAAGTGTAATATAACAGCCAATTATTTATTGTTTTTTATCCTTTTCTTTTTGCCTCGACTTTGTTATATATTCTGTATCTATTGAAAACGAATTAACGAAAGAGAGAGCTTGTAAAATTCATCTCCTCTTTTTTTATTTGGCCTAATTTTTTCTTCATTTTTCATTTTCACCTTAAATTGATGCCTATACTAATAATGAAATCTAAACTTATCCCATTAAATTTTGCTAATGTAATCAAATGGTGAACAAGTATACTTTTTTCTTATTTTAATCTTTGAAATATTTTCCTACTAAATGAAAATCCTTTCTTTACCATTTCATTTTGCTACAAGCTTATATTCTCTGCAGTAATTCCAACCATCTTCTTTTTCGTAAAGAATGAGATTATTTTATCATCAATAATATACTTCTCCGAACAATAAGTATTCAATCTTAATCACGTTTTAGCATCCTTCATATATATTTCTATGAAATTACTATAACATGTTGAAATCATACAGTAATGTAAGAAGAAATTCTCTCAGCCTCTCTTCTGATTCTATTTTTGTATCAAATCCTTTTTTCGTTGATTTAATTCGATTGCCTTACCGATCCGTTTAATAATACTAAATCTTCTATTTTGCTGTTTTTATATCTTTTGTTGATTTCAAGTTACGCATCCTAAAATTTTTATGATATTACAGCATTTACAATTCTGATTCCTTTATAGCATTCAAAATCAAATTTTGCCGATTATACCCCCACCTTAATGCGAATACTAATTCTTCAACATAATTCATTTTATCGGTATTTGCATGAAAAAGAAATACATCATATTTTTTGCGATCAATTTGAATGTGTCCTTATTCATCCCCTGTTTTCAACCCATTGATTTGTTATTCATGCTACTCTCTAATTTAGAATTGTTAATTAATGACTTCTGTAAACACATTCGCATATTTCCTCCATATTAAAATATATGTATACACATATTCTAACAATTGAATCTAATATAATATCTTTCTATAATATAACTGTATTTGCCAAATTACTAAGATGAAATTGCTTGTGTTTGTATCCGTTTATCTAATTAATCATTCATTGATTTGAGATCATTAAACCATTCTTGTCTGAATTTATTGATTTGTAATCCATTTTTTTTAAAATCATCTCTCACTAAATCTTTAATATAATTTTTCAATTTTTTTTGTTTATAATATGATGACATATTTGCCATTTCATAAGTTTCTGCATCAACAATAGCAAGAATATTATGCGTATTCCAAATACCATTATTATTTTCTAACTTTAAGGATATCTTATCTCTTGCTTCTTTATCGCCAATTTCATTATATAAATAATCAAATTGCTCTAACATATATGTACCATAACTTATTGATTCTCCACTAATACGATAAAGAACATCATTTAAGACAACTTCATCATATAAAGGCAAAAAAGCTATAAAGTCCTCGACTGTTCTTATTTTAAACTTTTTTCTATAATAATGCATAAAGGGTGATGGTCTAATTCCACTCATGCTTTTAAGTTCTTCACTCAAATCAAATTTGCTTGCTTCATCTTCAAAGCTAATTAAATTCTCAATATTAGTATCCAAAATTTTACTCAAATAGAAAAAGTTATCTAAAGAAGGTAGTCGATCTCCTGATTTCCAATATTTTATTGTGCGAACACTTACTTTAAAATAATCTGCTAACTCTATTTCTTCATATTCAGATTCTTCAATTGCTTTCTTTAATTTTTTACCTGTTAATTCTAAATTAATATTAATTAAATGTTGATGTTCCATAATTATTCCTCCTGCCTTAAGTATACAAATCCTCGGGCATTTTGTAAATGAACTCATAGTTCACTTATACAAACTAGATTTCATATTTTAAAATTGCTTTGTCCTTGATAAAGGAATACTTAAAAATGATCTGCCCTTTAATCTCATCATATAACTCTTACCTATTTCAAAAATAATGAAGCTGTAATGTACCAAAAATTTGGACTAAAATAAATAAGCTTGTCTAGGTTACCACCATATTACAGAAAAACAGATACAAAAATACCGTAATAGCTTTTTATCAAAGAAAAAAGCCAAAGAGGAATATTCATAATTAATACTAACTTGTGTTGATGATTTAGTGGAAGAAATGAAGAAAATCACATTCAAACAATACGTAGATGAATTATTCTTTCCTTGGTATAAAAGCCAAGTCAAAGAAAGCACGTTTAAAATGAACATCAATCTATGTGCAAGCATTTCAAAAACTTTAACAAGATGTTGGTGAATAAAATTACTCCTATTCATGTACAAGGTTGGCAATTAAAATTATCAAAAATTTATGGACTAAATTATGTACGGAATGTACAAGAAATGTTTTCAAGAGCAATGGATAGAGCAATTGTTCTAGGACTAGCGAAAGAGAACCCATCTAAGATTATTGGTAATATCAAAAAACATAAAGTGAAGATTGAATTTTGGACACTAGAAGAATTTCAATCAATTATATCGTTATTGAAGAAAGATGATTATTATGAGCATTACATCTTCATATCGTTATGGTTATTGTTCATGACTGGTCTACGCATTGGTGAAGCTTCTGCTTTACAATGGAAAGATATTGATTTTGAAACTGGTGTATTAAGTGTTACAAAGAACTTTTACTATAATTCTTGCAATAATTATAAATTTGTTGAGCCAAAGACAAAAGCAAGTGTACGTCTAATCGTTATTGATGATGATACTCTTGAACAATTACAACTTTGAAAATCAACACAACAAAAGATAATCAAAACAGATTTTCTATTAAGTTATAATGGTACACCTACCAACAAGCACTCATTGCCTAGAGCGATTGAGAAGTTATCAGAGATGGCAAATATACATCGCATTAAGGTACACGCCTTACTCCACTCTCACGCTTCCCTACTCATCAGCATGGGTGAAAATCCTCTTATCATCAAAGAGCGCTTAGGTCATGAAGATATTGAAACGACACTCGGTACATATGGTCATCTGTATCCTAACAGTAATTTTGAGGTAGCTAGAAAGCTAAAAGGTGTGATAAATTTTCAGCCTGTGGAAACAGATAAAAATGATAATTCACACTTTGGTTTTCATCGAAAAAACAAAGAAATTAATGCAATAACAATGCAATGAGTACCCTATGAGTAAAAAAAAAGAGCTTTGAACCCTTATATATAAAGGCTTTCAGCTCTAGTGGGGTTATTCCCACTCAATCGTTCCACATGGTTTTGGTGTCATATCATAACAAACTCTGTTTACATTTGCAACTTCATTTAAGATACGATCTGTAATCTTCGCTAAGATAGCCCAATCCACTTGCTCAATTGTCGCAGTCATAGCGTCAATTGTATTTACTGCACGAAGTATCACTGGATACTCAAAACAGCGTGCATTGTTTTTTACACCTACTGATTTAAAATCAGGTACTACTGTGAAGTATTGCCATACGGTCTTATCTAATCCAGCATTCGCAAATTCTTCTCTTAAGATTGCATCTGATTCGCGTACAGCTTCTAAACGTTCTTTTGTAATTGCGCCAAGGCAACGCACACCAAGTCCTGGTCCTGGGAAAGGTTGACGATACACCATTTCATATGGTAATCCTAATTCCACTCCGCATGCACGAACTTCATCTTTGAACAATTGATACAATGGTTCCACTAATTCAAACTGTAAATCATCAGGTAATCCACCCACGTTGTGATGTGATTTTACAACACTTGCAGTTTTTGTTCCTGATTCGATGATATCTGGATAAATGGTTCCTTGTGCTAAATAATCGATACCATCTAGTTTGCGTGCTTCTTCTTCAAACACACGAATAAATTCTGCACCGATAATCTTACGTTTTTCTTCAGGTTCTACAACATTTTCAAGTTTTCCTAAGAAACGATCAGAAGCATCTACATACACAAGATTTGCTTTTAACTGATTTTGGAACACTTCAATTACATCTTCAGATTCCCCTTTACGCATCAAGCCGTGATTCACATGTACACACACCAATTGTTTTCCGATTGCTTTGATCAACAACGCCGCAACAACAGATGAATCTACTCCACCAGATAATGCCAATAATACTTTCTTATCTTTTACTTGCTGACGAATCAATTCTACTTGATCTGCAACAAAGTTTTTCATATTCCAATTCTTTTCTGCTTTACATACATTCAACACAAAATCTTCTAACACTTTCATACGTGCTTCTTCATCTTCTGGGAATGCGATGTTATCTACTTTTGCTAATGCATGATCAAATGCTAACACTGGATATCCAGCTTCATAAATATCATGGTTTACATCGATTGCTTTTCCATCAATGATATTGTTGTTACCACCACTAATGATGATTCCTTTTACATTTGACATTGCCTTTAATTCAGCAACATTAATGTCATGTGCCTTTATTTCACTAAAAACACCAATTTTACGAATATCTCTAGCAATCGTCGTATTTTCATGACTACCCAAATCTAAAATAATAATTGTATCCTGTTTCATCTTCTGTTCTCCTATATCTCTTTTTTGTATAAGAATAGTTTAACATAAACACGTAAGAAGATAAATGTAAAATTTTCAATCCTCATTGTTTTCAAAGCCATAACCTTTTATAATAGAGATAGAGGTGATCTATATGCGTAATCATGAAGTTATCACATCACAAAAGTTATTAAAAGATGGTTCCCTAAGAGAACCAGGCTGGTCAAGATCTCTTATTCAAGAATATCATCGTGAAGATATCAAAGCTAGTAAATTTCGTATTAAGGAATGGGATTATTATCTTATCCTCAACAAAGATTTTGGAATCGCTATGACCTTATCTGATGATGGCTATATTGGACTTCAGTCCGTATCCTTTCTTGATTTTAAAAACAAGTGGGAACATACAGAAACAATTTTGAATTTGTTTCCTATGGGAAAATTCAAACTTCCTTCTTCATCCACACAAGGAATCACACATTATCAAGACAAGCGTTTATGTATGGACTTTATAAAAGATGGAGATCAAAGAAGACTTACTTGTACCTTTAAGAACTTTTATCAAGGGAAAGATTTCTCCTGCGATATCCTTTTACATGAACCACCAATGGATTCTATGGTAATTGCTACCCCATGGAAAGATAAAAAGCACGCATTCTATTATAATCAGAAAATAAACTGTATGAGAGCAAGTGGACATGCTTGTTTTGATGGGAAAACCTATACCTTTGATGAAACTAATGATTTCGGTACCCTTGATTGGGGAAGAGGTGTTTGGACTTATGATAACACTTGGTATTGGGGTTCCGGTAACATGGATATCAATGGTAAGCCTTTTGGATTTAATATAGGTTATGGCTTTGGAGATAATAGTGCAGCTACAGAGAATATGATATTTTATGATCATGTAGCCCACAAACTAGACGATATTACGTTCCATATTCCACAAGATCCTATGATGCCTTGGAACATTACGTCTAGTGATCAACGCTTTGAAATGACATTTACTCCTTTCCTCGATAGAGCCGCAAAGATATCCGCAATCGTTGTATCAACTGATCAACATCAAGTGTTTGGTTATCTTAATGGATTTGCTGTTTTAGATAATGGAGAAAAAATAGAAGTAAAAGATATGCTCTGTTTTAATGAATTTGTACACAATCGATATTAACGAATAAACCACCTAAAAAGGTAAGACTCAACTTACCTTTTTTTCATATTTCCTACTCTTTATTGATAATTCTTTAAAAGCTTTCCTACAAACTCTGTTGCAGGATGTGCAAGTATTTCTTCTGGTCTATCATATTGCAAAATATTCCCTTCATCCATGACAAGTACCTTTGTCCCAAGTTTTAATGCTTCATGAATATCATGCGTTACAAACAAAATCGTAATACCTGTTTCTTTATGAATACGTTTGATTTCATCTTGTAAAGAAGCACGAGTTATCTCATCTACTGCCCCAAAAGGTTCATCCATTAACAAGATATCAGGAGATGCAGCAAGTGCTCTTGCGATTCCTACACGTTGTTGTTGACCACCAGAAAGATGATCTGGATATCGTTTTCTTAAGTCTTGATCTAACCCTACTATATCCATCCATTTATTCACAGCATTCTTTGTCTTTTCTTTATTTTTCTTATTCAAAAGATTAGGAACATAAGAGATATTTTGTTCTACATTCATATGTGGAAACAATACATTTCCTTGTATAGCGTATCCTATATTTCTTCTTAAACGAATGATATCTTTTTTATCGATTCCTTTCCCATGTACCAACACTGTTCCATCGCTAGGCATAATCAATCCATTTACCATTTTCAAAATTGTGGTTTTCCCACATCCTGAACTACCTATAATGGTTAAAAACTCTCCCTTTTCGATACTTAAATCCAAAGACTTTACAACTGTTTTTTCTCCATATGCCATACTTACATTTTGATATTCAATTACGTTCATATGAGCACCTCCTACTCCAGCAAGCCTTTCTTCTTTAAAAACTCATCCGCAACATCTTTTGGTTCTTGCTTCTTTGTTTCCACCAAATAATTCATCTGTGACATATCGCTATCACTAATCGCATGATCTAATTTTTTTAGAACACCCTTTATTTCTGGATACTTCTCTAAGATTTCTTCGCGTACTACAAAACCACACATATAAGAAGGATACAAATTCTTATCATCTTTTAATACTGTGATTTCAGTTGCGGCCAATTGTCCATCTGTAGTAAATACAACCATGGCATCAATCTTATGTTCTCTAATCGCATCGTATTTTAACCCAATATCCAAATCGGTTGTATTCTTAAAGGTTAATCCATATTTTTCACAGAAGGCATCATACCCATCTGCTCTTTCGAAGTAATCATACTCCGCACCAAAGGTTAACTGGTCTGCCACTTTCTGTAAGTCAGAATATGTCTTTAAGTTATATTCTTCCGCTATCTCTTTTCTTACTGCAATACCAAAGGTATTATTGAACCCTAATAAAGATTCCCATTTCATACCTAGTTTATGATATCCATCTTGTAAACGATCAAAGAGATCTTCTGTATATAAATCACTTTCTTTCAATACTTGATTCCAACCAGTACCTGTATATTCTGGATAAAGATCAAATTCTTTACTAACCATTGCTGGATGAATATTATTCGTTCCTCCACCAACACCTTGTGTCATATCTACTTCTAAATCCGTATCTTGTTCTATTAGTGTACGTAACATCTCTCCAATGACATATTGTTCACTCATTGGTTTTGTGGCAATATGAATCGTATCTTTACTTGAACTTCCCGTTAAGGTATAGAGTAGTGTACAGATACTTATAATACCTACAGAAATAACAAGCACTTTCTTTTTCTTCTCTTTATTCTTTATACCTCTTCGATTCATCACCTTTTCGACAAAGCCCAACATCCAATCAATAAACAATGCCAATAAGGCAATCATCAAACTTCCTATAATTGTCATTGCTTTATTATTCGTTGTAATTCCTCGATAGATTGCTACACCTAAACCACCTGCACCAATGAAAGAGGCAATACCTGCAAGTGCAATTGTCATAACTGCCATATTACGAATACCACTCATAATCACGGGCATTGCCAACGGAAGTTTTATTTTATATAAAATTTGAAAACGTGTGCTTCCCATTCCTTTCGCAGCTTCAATAATCAAAGGTTGTACATTTACTAACCCTGTATGCGTATTTCTTACCATTGGTAAAAGTGCATAGATGGTTAATGCAAGTATTGCTGTTGTATTCCCTATTCCTGATAAAGGAATTAGAAAACCCAACAAAGAGATAGAAGGAATGGTATACATAAAATTGATAACACCCAATGCCACTTTGCTAGTCTTTTGATATTCAGCAATCAAAATACCTATACATAAACCCAAACACCCTGCGATAATAATCGCTGTCATTGATATTTGAATATGTTCTAATAATAATTCTAAATAAAAATCAGATTTTTGCATCCATAAATCTAAAATATCTTGTATCATGACTTGTCCCTCCTACTCATCAATTACATCGATAAAGCATTTTCATGTTTCTATTATCCTTTATTTCTTCCCCATTTACAACTCACGTGCAAATACCCATGCATCATATTCCTACTACATTTACATAGAAATGCTTTCATAAAACATAGTCCAATAGAATACGTTTGTAGAAATTTTCTCTATGATGAAGCAACCATACTATAAAAACTCTTACAAGATATCCCTTTTATGGATTCATCTTATAAGAGTTTAGGTTTCCTTAATTAACTCATTTATATATCTCTACAAGGTTTTCCCATTGCTTTCGATCACCCCTTGATACCAATAGAAAGAATCTTTACGTAATCTTTTTAAACCTCCATTCCCCTGATCATCACGATCTACATAAATCATTCCATAACGCTTTTTCATTTCACCCGTAGTAAAAGAGATTGGATCAATACATCCCCATACCGTATACCCAATGACATCGACACCATCTTCTTCAATAGCCTTCATCATCTCTATAATATGGGCACGAAGATACTCTATACGATAGGTATCATGAATCTTATTATCCTCTATCGTATCTACAGCACCAAATCCATTTTCTACAATGAACAAAGGTACTTGATAACGATCATATAAATCATTTAAATAGTATCGCATACCTACTGGATCAATACTCCAACCCCAAGCACTTGTGCTTAGATAAGGATTTTCTACAGTATCTGTACCTGCCGCATTTCCACTGCCACTGCGTGACATATTTTCATCTGCACTTACAGTACTAGATAGATAATAACTAAATCCTATGTAATCCACTACGCCACGTTTGATAATCTCTAAATCTTCTTCAAGCACATCTAATGAATATCCTTTTTTATCCCATTGTTTTAAAACATGGTTTGGATATGTCCCTCTTACAAATACATCTGTAAAGAACATTTGATGTTGATTGCATTTTTGTGCCTTTACGATATCCTTTGGATTACAAGAGTATGGATAGTATGGTAAAGAAGCGACCATACATCCCATTTGTAAATTCTTATTCATTGCTTTTGCATATGCAACAACTTTCGCTGAGGCAACAAATTGATAATGTACTGCTTGATACATGATTTCTTCACGGTTTTCATCTTCTTCATAAAGAATACCTGAATTCGTAAATGCATAAATGGGATTTTCAATCAGTGTTTGATTATTGATTTCATTAAAGGTCATCCAATAGGTAACTTGCTTGTGATAGCGTTCCAGACAAACAATCGCAAACTTATAAAAGAAATCAATGCATTTACGATTTCTCCAACCACCATATGCTTCTACTAAATGATATGGCATTTCAAAATGAGAAAGCGTTATTACAGGCTGAATACCTTTTGATAACATATAGTCAAACATTTTATCATAGAAAGCTAGTCCTGCTTCATTTGCGATATCTTCATCACCATTTGGAAAGATACGCGTCCATGCAATACTTGTACGCAAGCACTTAAAACCCATTTCCGCAAATAAATCGATATCTTCTTGAAAGTGATGATAGAAATCGATACCATCATGATTTGGATAGTATTCTCCTTCCAACACTCCCTTTGTTATTTTTCTAGGAACTGCGTGTGAACCAGCTGTCATTACATCCGCAATACTCAAACCTTTTCCTTGTTCTTGATAAGCACCTTCTACTTGATGTGCCGCAAGGGCTCCACCCCATAAGAAATTCTCTTTCATAATCGACCTCCTACATATTGATGTGAATCAATACATCACCTGCTTGTACCTTATCATCTTCTTTACCTACCACCGTCATATCAATTGCGTCTGCATTGGTAATCAAAATTGGTGTCATTACTGAATATCCTTCTTTTTTAATTTCATCCATATCAAATTCTAGAAGAACATCTCCCTTTGTTACACGTGTTCCTTGTTCCACTTTACTAGTAAAATGTTTTCCATCTAACATTACCGTATTCAATCCTACATGTATCAATACTTCTAACCCACTATCACTTTTCAAACCTATCGCATGTTTACTAGGGAAAGCAACGACTACTTCACCATCAAAAGGTGCTACTACGACTCCATTAGTTGGTAAAACAGCAATCCCTTTTCCTACAGCTCCACTTGCAAATACTTCATCTTCTACATGTTCAAGTTCTACAATACTTCCACTCACTGGCGCTAATAATTCTAATTGTTGTTGATCGTTTAAAGGCTTTTTTGTTTCCATAATTTCTGGTATATCTGTAATTGTTTCAGCTTCAAAATCTCCTTTATCTTCACTTGTAATCCCCCAGAAATACGTAAGAAGCGCACCGGATACCAAAGAAGCACTAATACCTACAAGGAATGGAATCATTGGAGAATATGACATCATAGCTGCAGAGAATACATTGTGGAATACATAAGAATCCATGGTTACTTGGAAGAGTCCATTGATTGCCCCACCAATACCACCAGCGATTGCGACCACAGCCATCAAACGTTTATAACGCATTACGATACCATATAAAATTGGTTCTGTAACACCAGCTAAAAATCCAGTTAAAATAGCAGGACTTGCGATTGCCTTAATATTCGAATGCTTCTTTCCTTTTAAGAATACACCAAGTGCAATCCCTAATTCAGCATATACACAACAAACCGCAACACCTTCAATCATATCTCCACCATATTGTGTTAGATTTTGTAAGGTAATTGGTGTGAATCCCCAATGTAATCCTAACATCGTTAAGAATGGATATGCTGCCCCTAATACGACACCCGCAACTACACGGTTGAAATTAAATAACCATGCAACAACATCTCCTACGGTATCACCAATAACCGTACCAAATGGACCAAATACCAACGCTGCTAAAGGCACCAATACAATTAAACAAATCATAGGTACTAAGAACATTTGTAATTCCAATTTAATAATCTTCTTCAACCCTTTTTCTAAATACGCATAAATAAAGGAAATGATAAAGATTGGAAAAATCGTTGTGGCATAATCTACTACGGTAAGATTAATACCTAGAAAATTGGTTCCTTCTTGACCAATCAACGCTGAGAAGGAAGGCTCCATCAAGGCTGCCCCAATAGCTCCTCCTACATAAGGATTCGCACCAAATTGTTTTGATAGAGTAATCCCTAAGAAAATTGGCATGAAATAGAACACTGAGTTACCTGCCGCAGATAATACTGCATAAGTTGAACTTGCATCTGACATAACACCAAACTGCACAAGTACAGTTAATAATGCTTTTACCATACCAGCCCCAGCTAGAATTGGAATGAGTGGTGAGAATGCCCCTGAAATCACCTTTAATACAGACATTTTACCTGTTTGTTTATCTTTTTTTAAATCCAAACTCTTCATAATCTCTTCAAAATAACTATTTACTTTTGGTCCAATTACAACTTGATATTGTCCTCCACTCACTACTACTGATAATACATAAGGCAACTTCTCTAAAGCTGCTTTATCTGCCTTTTTATCATCTTTTAATTCAAATCTTAAACGTGTGGCACAATGTACCAAGTTGTTTACATTCTTACTTCCACCTACATATTGTAGAATATCTTTCGCTTCATTTTCTAACATAATTGTTCTCCTCTTAATTTTTTCGCAAAATAAAACCTAAGCACTATGAAAATATCATTTGACTTAGGTTACGCCTGACGTACAGTAACGTTCCATTATAGATCAGTAGATAATCGGTTGAGATGAAGAGATAAGTATAATAGCTCATCATCCCCAATGGTCCACTGATATGTTTTTTCTAAAAACTCTTTTATTTTCTTCGCACATTTATAATCATTTGGATACTTTAACGCAATCACATTGATGATTGATGAATCATTTTCTTTCGCATCGTTATGAAGTTGACGCATGACAAAGTATCGGATATGAGTAACAAATCTTGAAAAGTTGAAAGAAGACTCATCGAACTTTTTACCATAATGATATTTCGCAATATCAATAACATGTTGGATGATTTTTGAACTAAGAACAGTCTCTTGCATATCTTTTCCTTCATAATGTGCATTGATGAAATGTAGTGCGATGAAAGCTGCTTCTTGATCAGGAATTTGTAAACCTGTTTTGCTTTTCATACGTTCTATCACTTGTTGTGCATATTTGAACTCTTGTGGATAAATCATTTTGATATCCCATTCTAAGGGAGTTGTGAATAATGTTTTTTCTTTGGCGCGTTTTAGCATAAAGCTGATGTGATCAGATAATGTTAATAGGATAGAATTACTACAACGATATCCTAATACCTTTTCTCCATCTTGGATGATATCACTTGCGAGTTCAATATCTTCGATATCAATTCGTCCTAGTAAATCTTGAAATGCTTTTACAGAAGTCTTATCTTCTAAGATAAAGCGTTTCTCTATTTTACTTTCATCAATCATCTCTTGTTCTCTTTTGCCAAATCCAACACCTTTCCCCATAATGATTTCTTCGTGGTTAGCATCATTTAATACAAGGGCAACATTATTATTAAAAACCTTTAATATTTTTAGCATACGTTCTCCTTTCTATCATTATAAAAGGCGCAACCACGAAAAGAGACACCTTTTATCCCTTGCTTGGTCACGCCTGAAGATTCAGTAACGATCCTTACAAATTTAGTTTATCAGTACATATGAGGTTTGTCAACTGATTTATTATTTTCCTACTTATAAAGGTTTTATTCATCTATAAGTCATACAAAAAGAACGTCTTATCAAACAATGCCCTCTAGCATTTCTAAGACGTTCTCTTCTTATATTCAAGTAATTATAATGAATCCTCCATTTATTAGTAAACTGTGAATCCTCCATCACTTACCACGATTGAACCAGTGATATGTCTTGCCTCATCACTTGCTAAATACAAAATAGTTCCGGCTTGTTCTTCACTTGTCGCATTGCGTTTTTGTAATGTTTCAATCTTACCTGACATCATAGAATTTTTAATATATTCACTTGGATCAATTCCTTGTGCCTTTAAATCACCAATCACTTTCATCATTTTATTCTTTGCAGTTTCTGTAAGAGGCGTATCTGTTCCTGCAGGACAAACCGCATTACATGTGATATTTTTTGTAGCGTAATCCATAGCTGTTGATTTTGTTAATCCAACCACACCATGTTTACTAGCTACATAAGCAGGACCAGCTGGAGTTGCACGTATTCCTGCAACACTTGCAGTATTGACAATGGTTCCACCAAATTCATTCTTTAACATATATTTAATCTCTTCACGAATACAATAGAACATTGCATTTAAGTTGGCATTCACTACATCAAACCAATCATCATCACTTACATCTTCTATCTTCTTAGAATCACCAACGATCCCAGCATTATTAATCGCAACATCAATGCGGCCATAAGTTTCCATGGTACGTGCATATAATGCGATGATATCTTCTTTCTTTGTTACATCACATGCCACAAATAAAGCTTTTCCACCCGCATCAACAATGGTTTTTTCAATCTCTTTACCACGTTCCACACTTCTTCCCGCAACAACAACAATAGCTCCTTCTTCTCCTGCGCGAATACAAACTGCTTTTCCAATTCCACTCGTTCCCCCAGTCACAACCATGACTTTATCCTTAAAACGATCTTTAAACATATATACTCCTCGCTTTCTATGTAACTTTATTATAGCGCTTACATAATCAATTTGATATATAAAAACCAAATTTTTATGTTTTCTATAGGTTCCCCCATGCTCTTTACTAAATTTCGTATCACGATATAAAATGAAGATACACTAGAAAACTGCTTCTCCTCTATCATTATAAAAGGCGTAACCATGAAAGATTGTATACCTTTCTTGCTCACGCCTTGAAATTCTAAAGTGTTTCTTATATATTTCGTTTACACTTATTTTGATATTTCCTATTTATAAACATTCGATAGAAAGCATATCATTATGTTTCATTTCTTTTTGAACCTTTGATAGGTTCACTTTTTTACCATCGGTGAAAATGACCATAGTTGTCGTAGACTTTCCAAGTTTATGAATCTTGTCGATATCTACATGAACTAAGACATCCCCCTGTTTTACTTCTTCACCTTGTTTTACACATACCTCAAAACCTTCCCCATTTAACTCCACTGTATCGATTCCAACATGTAGTAATAACGTACCTTCTTTACCTCGAATGCCAAAAGCATGACCACTTGGAAATACAGTTTCTAATGTACCTGAAATAGGCGCTACGATTTTTCCCTCTGTGATTTCAATCGCAAAACCATCTCCCAACATTTTATTTGAGAACAATTCATCTTCTACATCTTCCAATGCGATAAGATTGCCTGTTGCTGGAGCTTGTAATACAAGTTCACATGGACCACCCAATGCTTGCATATCCCCTTCGATTGCTTCATTTTCATGAATCGCTTCTTCTGGAATTGCAAATAGATACGTAATTGTAAAGCATACTACAACAACTAGAATAGAAATGATGAAATAGAACAGAAGTTGATGTCCTTCGTAAATATACATTAAGTAAGAAGGAATTACAGCGAGTCCATACGAATTTGATTGAATATGGAAAATAGATAATAAAGCTGCACCAAGACCAGATGAGAAACACATTACAAATAGTGGTTTTAAATTATATCGCAATTGGATACCAAATAATACAGGTTCACTGATTCCAAATAACTGCGATAACATAGCTCCTACTGCAGTTTGTTTAACTTTTTGAATCTTTGTTTTCTTAATAAAGGCAAGACAAGTACCTACATTCGCAAATCCATACATAGCACATAAGGTAATAAGAGCGTTAAATCCAGTGTTTGCTAGTAAGGATGTTTCAATCATAACATACGTGTGATGAAGTCCAGTAATAACAGCAAGAGGATACGTAAATCCAATTAAGAACCCACCTACTCCAAATGGAAGTTCAATCAATATACGAATGATATCCACCATTTTTAATTCAATGATATGCATGATTGGCCCAATTCCTAACAATATGATAAGCAATGTAATTAACATAACGAAGAATGGTGTAAAAATAAGATCCAGTACATTTGGCATATGCTTACGTAAGAATTTTTCAATGGTTGCGCCTATATATCCAGTCACAATGGCAGTAAGGACACTTCCTTGACAACCAACTAGTGGAATGACACCAAATGCCATAATCGCTTTTACTCCACTGTTAGGAT
Source organism: Amedibacillus sp. YH-ame10 (assembly GCF_053848885.1). Classification (NCBI taxonomy): domain Bacteria; kingdom Bacillati; phylum Bacillota; class Erysipelotrichia; order Erysipelotrichales; family Erysipelotrichaceae; genus Amedibacillus; species Amedibacillus sp. YH-ame10. The sequence goes on along the minus strand of NZ_JBSPFA010000009.1, from coordinate 59,648 downwards.
CCGCAACTGCATATGCATTAGGAAGGATTGGAGAGACAAGCATCAATCCAATTACCAAACCAATCACTGGAGTTCCCTTAAATACTTTAAAGGTTGACCAAACAATGATTGCCGGTAAGAAAGCAAACGCTGTTTCTGTTAATACGGAAACTAGTGTTTGGATATATGCAGGAATACTAGCACTCGTTGCGCCAAATAAAGATAGTACACTATCGTTGAACAGACATCCCTTTAATCCAAGGAATAAACCAGTAGCCGCAATCACAGGAATGATTGGCACAAAGATATCCGCTAATGTTCGCATGAATCTCTTCATCCCTTTTTCTTGGTTCTTCATGACTTCTTCTTGTTCTTTTTTGGATACTGTTTTGAGTCCCATTTGTTCTACTTCCGCATAGACTTTATTGACGATACCAGTTCCTAAAATGATTTGATATTGCCCAGCTGTAAAGAAGACTCCTTTTACCTCGTCTATTTTATCTACAAGCGCATCATCTATTTTATTTCGCTCTTTCACAAGAAGGCGTAAACGTGTGGCACAGTGTGTGATAGACAGGATATTATCTCTTCCTATTGTATCAATAATTTGTTCTGCGATAATTGCATATTTATTCATTATATTCCCTCACTTTCATCAATACAGCTTGAAATGGTTGTAACGTTATCGTTTTGTTTGTTATGAAATCTTCTTTTAAATTTTGGAAGATGATATCATATGTCGCATGACTTTCTTCTTGTATTTCTTGATAGCTAAAATTGAAGTAACAATCTATCACAGTATTCTGATAAGTTCTTCGATAAGCAATCAACTCTTTACTTTGGGTTGTGATTGGTGTGATATCACCATAGATGAGACAATCACTGTATTCACTATGTTGACGAACATCAATCATTTCCTTATAAAATTCATAAATACTATCTTCTATTCCAACTTGGTTGACCGCATTGATTTCTTTGTAATGATCATCTAGTGCTAGCCAAGGTGTATGATTGGAGAACCCTGCATAGGTTGAATCATCCCAAGGGAATGGAGTTCTAGAATTATCACGACTTCTAAGATTCACAAAGTACATTGCTTCTTCTTTAGAGAATCCTTCTTCTAAAGAACGATGGTATTGGTCGATACTAGATAGATCATTAAACTGTGATACATCATCTCTTTCGAAATTGATCATTCCTAATTCTTGTCCTTGGTATATAAATGGAGTTCCGCGTAGGAAGAAATACATAGCTCCCAACATTTTTACTGCATCTTTATTTCTTTGATGTTCTTGTAAATACTTTGTCGTTGCTCGAGGTTGATCATGGTTTTCAATGAAGTTTGCGGCCCAACCGTATTTTTGTACTTGCATTTGGCTATTTAAAATACGATTGCGTAAATCTTCGATGGTCCAAGGCATTCTTAGAAACCATTCGCTTCCTGAAGCGATATCAAGATCTGCATGTTTAAAATCAAATATCATAGAGAAGAAGCCATCCTCTCCTATAAATTCTTCTAACTGATCGTATTCAATTCCTGCTGCTTCCGCAACGGTCATACAATCATATTTCTGAAAGGTTTCTTCTTTCATTTCTTCTAAGAACTTTTCAATACCTGGTTTGTTTCTTGTAGCCTTCGTACATTTCACAAGACCATCAACACCATCACTTTCTAAGCTTTGAAAGGATAAATCTTTTTTGATAAAGGTAATAGCATCCACTCGAAATCCTGCAACACCTATACGAGACCATTTTTCAATAATATTATACAATGCTTTTCTAAGTTTTGGGTTTTCCCAGTTTAAATCTGGTTGTTTTTTTCCAAAGGAATGAAAGTAAAACTCATCTCTACCTTCTACCTTTTCCCATACACTTCCGCCAAATACAGAACGCCAATTGTTTGGTACTTGCGTTCCTTCTTTGAAAATATAGTAATCATGATATGGACTGTTCACATCATGCAATGCTTCTATAAACCAAGGATGTTCATCACTGGTATGGTTTAATACTAAATCAAGGATGATTTTAATTCCTTTTTCTTTTGCCTCTTCGATCAAATCCGTTAAATCGGACATCGTTCCAAAATCTTCCGCCACCGATAAGTAATCACTAATATCATATCCGTTATCATCCATTGGAGATTTGAAGATTGGACATAACCAAATCATGGTAATTCCTAAATTCTTCAAGTACTCTAATTGCGATTGAATACCTTTAAGATCCCCTATTCCATCTTGATTGCTATCTTTAAAACTTCTTGGATATAGTTGATAAACAACCTCTTTTTGCCACCATTGTTTCTTCATAATGTCTCCTCCTTAGATAAGCTTTCTTCTTTTTAGTTCGTTGTATACACCATCTTGAAATATGTCTTCGCAAATCGATGTGGCTTTTGCCTTTAGTGCTTCATGCCCATTTGCCATTGCGATTTTTATATTGGAATAATGAAACATATCTAGATCATTTTGCCCATCTCCAAAGCATAGGGTTTCCTCTTCTTTGATATCACACTCATGTTGTACTCTTTGTACTGCAGAGCCTTTGTCACATCCTCTTTGAACGATTTCAAAATAGGTTGTATCAGTATCTTTTTCTTGTTGTACCAAGTACATGGAAGTACCTAAGATATCCTGTATCTTTTGATATACTTCATGCTTTCCCCATAGGTAGAGTTTATGAATCGGTTCCATATTGTACTGTGCCATGTTATCAACGTATCGAATTTTTTCTTGGATGAATTGTTTATCTGTTGATCGTAGTGTCTTTCCTTTTTGTTCATTCATCGCACATAGAATTTCTTGTGCCTTTTTATTCATGAATACTTCATCGACACTTTCTAATGCAAATCCAATATTCGCATCTTTTAAAACCGATATACATTTCATCATCATTTCTTGAGGGAAGTACGCATCCCATAATACTTGGTGATGTAGTTCAATGTGATTACCTCCACCCGTGATATATCCATCCAATGAAATTGTAAGTACATCATCTGGAATTGTTGCTTTACTTCTTCCTGTGCAAATGACTACGAGGATATTCCTTTTTCGACATTCTTGTATCGCAGTGATTGCGGAATTAGGAATTCCAAGACGTTCATCTCTCAGTGTTCCATCGATATCAAGTAGTATAAGTTTGACCATGATATGTTCCTTTCTCTTTTGACAATTTCATCTTAAACCAAAAGTAAAGGGCTTTCAATCGCTGAGAGCCCTTTCGTAAATATGTTCTTTTCTAGTTCTTATTTTCATTGTTTGAAAAAATGTTCACATCACAATATAACTTATATTTCACATATAATAATTCTATAAGAATAAAATACGGTGTTGTAACTTCATAGTGCAATGTGTCATCTATTTCCATTTGCATGGTATCGATATAGAAACTTTCATCGCATAAATGAGAGAGTTCATTACTTTTCATTTTTGTAATAGATATCAAAAACGCACCCTTTAATTTCAACTGTTTCGCAAAAGATATCACTTCTTTTTGTTCACCATGCAAAGATATAAAGAAGACAACATCCCCTTCTTGTACAAACTTTTGTAACGATGGTATCGTATCTACTCCATACATATCATAGAAGCTCTTCCCTGTTGGAAGAAAAATTCGCTTCATTTCTTTTGCGGCTCTTCCTTGTTGGTATCCTTCTCCATATACGATGATTCTTTTCGCATTATAAAGCTTTTCAAATAATAACGTACAATCCTTTTGTTCTACATGATCAATCACATGATGATAGGTATCTAATACATCTTTCATGTCGTATTCTTTTCTATCGACTGCTTTCCCTTCAAAACGTAGCAGAGCTTTTAATTCACTATACCCTGGAAGCTGTAATTTCTGTGCAAATCTAGATAACGCACTTGTGGAAACATGATATTTCTTTGAGAACTCTTCAATTCCTAAATGAATACAATCTTCTCTATGTTGTACGATACAAGTACAAATATATTCATCATTGGCTGTAAAGTGATCAAAATGCACGTTGATTAATTCTTCAAACTTCATTTTCTTCACCCCCATGTTCCATCTTTTTCTTATATTCTAAATACTTCATAAACAACATATCCAACAACGCATAAAAAACTCCAACCATTTCATAAGAAACATATTGTTTATTATCCAATCGTTGTGTTGCTGCATATACATTCATTTCACACATCGAAGAAATTGTATTATTTTGTAAACGTGTAATGGATAAGGTATGTATATGAGAAGACATATCTTTCATGACTTCAATTCCTTCTTTAGTTTCCCCTGACAATGAAATTATGATAAATACATCATCTTTTTGAAACCCATCTTTCATAAGTGCTATCTCACCATAATCAAATAGGTCAATGACACACTTCCCGACCGTCAAAAAGATACGTTTGAATTCCTGAGCAATGCTTTTTTGTTCATTACCAGTGCCATATATATAAATGGTATCCGCATGATATAGTTTTTCGCAAATCTGTGTAAATGATATTTTATTTAAATCTTGTATCATAAGATGATACGATTCACATACATTATGAAAATCTAGTTGTGTAGGCTGTTCTACATCACTTTCTTTTAGTAAATACTTCAGTTCTGAAAATGATTGTAAGGATATTTTTCTACACACTCTTAAAAGCGTTGCTCGCGATACATGACAAGCTTGTGCTACTTCATCACAAGAAGCTTGGGCAAGCAATAAACGATTTGATAAAATAGTCTTAAGAATCTGTTTATCACTCGTATTCAAGTCATCGTAATAGGTATTCATCAACTTTTCTAATTCCACAGCGTTCACCCTAATCCTTATATGCTTAATTATGACATTTTGTGATAGAAAAAACAATTTTGTTTTACAAAATTTGAGAATTATTAGAATTGCTTCATCCCCTTACTGTATGATTTCTAAGGTGCATAGTTTACATTACACTTTCCTTAATTCTGCAATTGCTCCATAATGCAAAACTTCAAATTCAGAAGGAGCAATCTCCTGTAACAACTGCATATGTTCTTCTTCCCATGCTTTAACTTCATCTTCACTTAGAGAAGCGCCAACACCTCGACATGCTTTCATTCGTCCATGCCAACTTTCACGTGTGAATTTGATGGATAAAGGGTATTCCTCATGATAAACATATTCAAATTTATCGCGATAGCATTCAGGTATGGAAATAGGATGTATCCTCTCTCCACAACCGTTCCATTCAGGATTATATTTCAACACAAGGTTTTCACTTGCCCCAGCAATTTTATCCTCAAAAGGTAGCCATGCCATATACAAGATAAGAATCCTTCCATTCGGCTTTAACATATCATATAACTTAGGCATAATGTGTTCATGATCAAAATACCAAAAGCACTGGCATGCGGTAATCACATCGAATGAATTCTTTGGAAAATCAATATGTTCTGTAGGCAATGCATAATACTTGATATCCATATCAACAGAGAGCATTTTCGCCTGTTCAATCTGTTGTTCAGAAATATCTGTACCTGTCCATGTTGCACCATAGCGAACCATATTTCTTGGCAAAACACCTGTTCCAGTCCCAATATCAAGAACATTTTGTCCTGTTATACAAAGATTGCGAGAAGTGATTTTATCATAGAATTCTTGTGGATATATGTCTCTGTATCTTGCGTAATCAGCTGATGTCTTACCCCAATCAAAAGCTTTTCCACCATCTACATTTTTGTCTGTAATATGCATGTTTCAAACTTCCTTTCCATCATTTACACTACGTTATTGAAAATATCATGCGTAGTTTAAAGCATACCTAATTCCCTTATTATAAGTACTAAAGGTTCTTCATACTCTCTTCAATCAATTCCTTTGATAGCTCCATTGCACGTAAAGTTTTAAGGTAGCGATTGTATTGTGCTGTCCCTGCTTCATATTTGCTTTGCGCCTTAGTACATTTGTGAATGATTGATAGAATGGGAGGCAATGCCTTTTCTAATTCTTCTTTGGAATACGTTCGTATCTGTTTTTCAATAAGCTCTTTTGAAATATATAATGCATGTAATCGATTCTTCAGTAAAGTATATTGAGAACATCCTTCTTTAAACTTCAGCTGAGCTTTTTCACACCTCGAAATAAGAGATTTTAATTCTTGTAAAATTTCTTCCTTATCTTGTTCTATATCACTTTTCATATAATTTTACTCCTTATAAGATTACTAAAATGATTATCATTCATTTATAACACGTACTTCAATTCCCATAACACCATACTTATCAATTTCTTCTTGCGAGTAATATAATAACATGTCGTTAGGATCTGCGTTTTGTTCCTGCGTATAACCTATGGAACTTTTGTCATGAACCAAATATAATTCATCGAAAGATTGATAAATATGTTTATCTAAAACTAGACATCTCAAAATTTCTTTCGTATCTATATTAGTAAACTCTATGATATCATCCTTCTGTATTTGAGTTCTTTTCTCATCATTTAAACGCATTTCTATAGTCTTTGTTTTATTCTTTATTGCCTCAAACGAGTCTGCCCATAAAGTCATTTCAAAATTCATGATATACCTCCTCAACATCGTTTCTATTCTGTCATTTTAACATGATACATTCCATTTAAAAAGACTTATCAGATATTCCTTTATCTAATAAGTCGCAACTTGAAACATGCTATCTGTATCTTTACAGAAATACTGAACTGCTGTTGTACTAATCATCATTGCGGTTGGCATCACACCTGGAACCATTCACCTTTAACCTACAAAATACAGATTGCGAATATGATCTTATTTTGAAGGATAGCCTTCAAATGTTGAATAATTATTAATATTGATTGATGTATATGGTTTGCCATAATACATAAAAGGTTCCTTCAACGAAAAACAATGTTCTCTGGAAGATTACTCATATCATATTTCTCATCTTAAGATATGAATGTACGGTTTACAGGGTTAAGTTCATTTCGTAGCTGATTCATTCATAATTGGATACGATGATATTCCTTTAACGAAATATATTTCTCCAGTAGGAAAAACCATCAAACAAAACTTTTATGAGTTTGGAAAAAATCCATTGATTTATTGATTGAATTGAATCAGAATCAAAAGTGATAACACTGCTTTATGGAATATCAACTGATGAAACGTGAAAGTGTAAAGAAATAATAGTTTTATTCTTGTATAGGATAGATTCACTTCTTTTCTATGAAGTGCACAAGATAATTTCAATTAACAGAAGATATACCAACAATGATGATACATGATCCATATATCGATATCGTATAATACTATAAAAATACTTTGTAAAAAGTATGAGCGAGAGCATAAAAGAACCATATGATTAATGAATCTCTATGGTTCTTTTACATTTCTTACTTGTACTCGACCTTCGCAACAATCTTTACTTCCCTTTTGATAAATGTAGAATTTCATATACTCTACCATTCTCTATTTCATTTGGCCGATTACCAAAAAAATAAAATTCGCTATATTTCCATTTGTCTGGATTATAAATTAATACTTCCCCCAAGCAATTATCCAGTTTCATTGACATCTCCAACGTTTTCATATGATCCATAGGCGATATAGTTTTTTCTATTTCCATTACATAATGTGAGCAATCGAAATGTTCATCAAACTTCAAGATGAAAGGTATACCGACATTTATCTTTTGCCAACCAAAGGAAGCCAAAATATTATCATAGAAGCCTTTAAAAATAAATGTATTCATTCCAGCATGGTGTTTCCACAAATATAATGGAGAATACTCTTTTCGACCTGTTTCTGAAATCAGATATGCTTTCCAAAGTAAATCTTGAAATCCATCTGTTTTCTCACCATTTTCTAAAACGCGACTTCGAATAATTTCCATATCATAATCCTCTGGTAATAAAATCTTATATTGCATAGCAATCATATATTCTCCCTCCTCAGTGAAGTAATCCTTCTTACTTCTTTGATGCATTCCTATTATACATTCAAGAAGAAGGGATGTATAATAGTTCATAATGATGCTTGCTATCATTAAAAATGATGGAGGAAATAAGTATGGAAAGTTTTGAATTGAGAGTTTTTAGAGAAGTGGCATATACAAAATCAATCACCAAAGCAGCAGAGCAAATGGGATATGTACAATCCAATATCACTGCACATATCAAAAACCTTGAAACAGAATTGGGTACAAAATTGTTCATCCGTCACAGTCAAGGTGTCACCTTAACCTCTGATGGAGAGGTATTACTTGATCAAGCAGAAAAAATATTATCTCTATTGGATACAACTTCATCCTTATTGAAAAAGACTTCAAAAACATGGAGGATTGGTACAACTCAAACAATTGCAAATTATGTACTACCAGAATTTCTAACAGAATACCAAAGACGTTTCCCGAACATGTTAATCTCAATTACAACACTGCAACAAGATTTGTTCGAAACACAGTTAAAAAACAATTTGCTTGACTGTGTGATTACCAATCAGCCCTCACCTCTACGACATGCACAACGAATCCATCAATGGAAAGAGGATATAAGACTCATAGCTCCTTCCACCTGCCAAACACTAGAAAGTATAAAAGACTATCCCATTATAACAAACAATATAAAAACTTGTCCCTATCGCAACACTCTTTTGAGTTGGTGGAATGAACAAGCATATGACATACGACAAATAATTGAATTTGACACAGTTGAGGGAATCCTTACTATGGTAGCAAGTGGAAATGGAGTTTCTTTGTTACCAGCAAGTACACTTCGAAATAGGGATGATATACAAAGTTTTAAGATAGAGGAATTGCAAGTATCTTTTCTCTATATGTGGATTTCGATGGAGCGCGATCCTTCTGATTTCGCTCTTTCATTGGAGCTTCTTGAAAAATTTTTGAAATAACAGAAAGTATAAATGGCTTTCTACCCTATTGAAATTTTCCCTAATTCTCACTTAGTAGAACACTCTTATTCATGAAATAAATTTGACATCGTATTACATGATAATCCTTTATCAGCATACCTCTTGTAAAACGAATTTCAAGAATACAACAATCAGTATCCTGTTCATCATATATTTCATTAGCAACTAAATATTTAATAGCTGCTCGTGCTAGAGGAAACATTTGAACTTCATCGAATATAATTAATGAATTACGTCTTGATAACTTTACTCCATAATATGTTGATAACATCATAAAGAAAGTGTCCAAATCATTTAAATAATTTATGAAGTACTGTTCTACTTCCGAATTTTTCTTAGCGAAATCAATAACTATATAGCTTGTGTACTCATTTTTAGCAAACTCTTCAACGATAGTTGACTTGCCATTACGTCGTGCTCCTTCTAATGAAATCGTTTTATTACCATTACTATCATTTTTCCAATCAAGCAATTTTGAATATATTTTTCTTCTTAGTACCATATGAGTTAACCTCCTTGTTGAAATACGCATATATAAAAATATAGAAATCTGTTGATATACGCAAGTTATCATAAATCTATTTTAGGTGGGATACGCAGAAAAAAAGGCATCCCTACCGGACACCTCTTAACCACTTGCAACTATTCAAATACTACTTAGCCGACCGTTTACTAAACATATTTGTTCAAGTTGACGTACATTTTAAACTGTTTCCTACCCATATTATACATTTTATATGTGGTTTTGCAATGAAATAGTATCAGAATGGTATCAATCATTTTAAGCGTAGTGTAGCTTTTAAACTTTTGAAATTAATATAAGTAACTTTGCATGTTTATATAATTTTTTTCATATTATATTGGAACTTCCTTTAATTATCCTTGGAATACTCTATGATTAAAAAATCATTATTTTCAGATCTCTCTATTTTATCTAATTTAATCGCTTTAGTTAATATACTTTCTTTATTAAGATAAACATATTCATTTTCGATTGACCTCATAACAGTTTTATTTTCTGTAGAACATTTAGGCATCTCTTCTATTGGTAATGCAATATAATAATCTTCTTGTTCAAATAATATATACTCTTTTTCTTCATGCTTTGTCATATAAATTTCTCTAGTTCTTTCAGCGCTGCTCCAACCTAATGACGTGAATAGAATCAGCAGGATAGCGATAGGGATGATAATAATTACTATTATTACACTCAACAAATAAATGGGTTTCCATTTCTTATCTTTTTTCTCTAGATCATTCTCTTCTTTAGTATTCTCCATTGATTTACCAAAAAAACAAATTACCTTATCAGTAAATATATTTAACTTATCATAAATCCACCTAACAGCTGTAAAATAGCTTGAAACCATCATGATCTCTAACACTAAGATAAATGATTCCTTCCAATTGATATCTTCGTATATTGCCCAGCTAACAACAAATATTGTAATAGCCAATAAAATGATTGTTATTATTAAGCTGTAACCTTCTCTTTCAAAATAATGTTGTAAAAAAAACAATATCAATAAAGGAATAGCTGGTAAAAATATGCATCTAAAAATGTCTTTATCTGTTAGTGTTACACGTGTAAGCACAAATAAATAAAAGACTGAAAGTATTAGCATTAATAACATTGATTGTGTACAAAACGTCTTTTTATAATTAGTTTCACTACTTTCTCTCTTATCTTGAATTTTAGGTTCTAATGCAAGAAACACAGATACAAAAAATAATAATACGATAATAAAGGTAAAAAACATTCCCACAAAGTCATATTCAATTCTTATTGTTTTTTTCAAACCAAAAAATGCACTATATCCTAATTCATATCTGTTCGAAATTAAATTAAACAAAAATATTGTTACCGATATAAGAAAAGAGGTAATTAATGTTATTATTCCTGCCTTATTGTTTATATTGTTAATCCATTTTTTTGTTTCACTACTAATTTTATCATTCATTTATTTCTCCTTCTTTGATAATAATTTTGCAATAAAATTTAATCTTTTTAATTAGTATGTATATCCCCAATCTTCAAACTACTGAACTATAGTTTTTCCTATTTTGTAGATAATACTGGTATCGATAACTGGAAACATCTCATCAATATTTTGCTTTTAAACGCTATTTTAAAATCGTTAATATGCATTCTGATATAGTCCGAAAAATTGATATATTCTTGCTCGTTTTCAAATACTGGAATGACCATTAAGGCTTTGCTATAGCTTAATTTTTCATATTGGTAACATTACTTACCAAAGAAAAGATTAAGGATAAAAAAAATACAATTAATTATACTTTTAATTACATTTTCCATATTTCAGAAAAATCGGTTATTATCATTTTACTAAAATCACTCATATTTCTTATTGCTTTTCTTTTCAATGGATTGAATTCACTTTTTAACTTTTTGTATTTCTCCCATATTCCATCACCGTATCTTTTCATATAATAATAAGATTTATTATCTGCGTTTCTAATCATAAAATTATAATTTATAATATCTTCAAAACAATTATACTAGCTTTGAGTTCTTCACTTTTATAATCATTTTTAGACAATATTTGACCAGACAAAATTGTAGCATGAGACCATTGACACAAATTTTTCCAAAATAATTTCAAATTCTCTTGATTTGGTTTTTTTATCTTATTAATAACATCTTTAGAAATCTGAATTTCACTTTCTTCAGACCATCTCTTATATAGTTTTTTGCTATTTGTAAGTAAAACAAATTTTCCGATCATTAAACTCTCAAATATATTTCTATAAATTATGTTTGCTTCTCCATATAATCCAATCATGTTTAAATTCAAACAAGTATAAATAGAAAGAAAATTCTTATATGCAATCGAAAATGTCATATCAAAATATTCATCACCATAAAATTTAGCATTATTTAATATAATCACATATATTTTGTATTGTGTATCTAACATCCGTATAATATTATCAAATTCTTTTGAATATCTTTTGTTTATATTAATTCTTTTTTCTTCCAACTCTTTATTGAGTTCTTCATATAAGTTAATAATATCTTCTTTCTTCATAACAACTCCCCTTGCCACGATTCTTACATCAATCACTTTGAAATAGTTCCTCTTTTCCCAAACGATATTACATTAGCACTATTCAAATTCTTCACAACAATCATTATACTAAATTCAACCCTTTTTCATCTTTGTTTTACGCCAAATATTCTGACTATACAAGCTAATGTTATCAAACTGGTATCAATAATTTACAATTACTTATCGTAAATATTTCTATTTCCATTCTAACATTTTTGTCTCCAATATATTAAAGTTACAATACGCAAATAAGACATCTCCTGTTCTCTTTTGATATCTTATAACACTTTTTGTTTTACTTATGATTGTTTCTTTTTTACTCGCACAAAACGCATATTCTTTCGCAAGCAGGTCTCGATCTTTATGTTTCCTTATATCAATTTCAAAAAAACTGCCATCAGGCACAGGTATAGACTTTCTAAAGTCAACAACTGAAATTAATTTTTTAATTTGTGCATTTGGCAATTTCAGATAAATATCATTTTTATGTATTTCTTCCTTTGTTATATTTTCATAAATAACAAGATAATCTTTACCAGTGTTTTTAAGTTTTAAATGCTTTTGTTTTGCTGAAGTCAAAGGAACAAAATAATTTATACCATTATCAAACACAATAATCCCTATATATGGTTTATTCTCATAATCATGCCTTTTCTTATTCAAATAAACTTCATGATCAAATGAATTTAGATACTTTATATAATCTATGTTGATAGTATAAAATTTCATATGCCCTCCATTATAAACAAAAGGAAGGAACAATGTCCTTCCACACTTTAACGCCCTACACTTATGGCGGTAGGAGCCGTACTATCGGTATTTCTACCTTCAAATATATTATACATTTTTACATGCATAAGTCAATGAGGTTTTATCCTATTGACAATATTATGATATGCTAAGTTACAGATGTTTATTCAAATTTCATGAATCCATATATTTTCACTAATCTGCTTAAATTAGGATTTAGTATCTATTCTACCTATTGCACTAATTTTACAATATTTTTGCTATTTTTAATAAAGCAAGGTCATAAAACAATATAGGCATATGTTAAATGATGAAGAAAAAATACAAATAAATGAAAAAATTTGATATTCATTAATATAAGCAATGTTTTTTTACTTTATTAATTTATTTTAATTATCTGTATGGTATAAATGACGCTTTTCTGACACTTTTATATTTCCTTGATCTTTTTACTACTCACTTTAATCTGTCTAAAAAGTGCTGTACGCAATAAATCATCTAATAGACAACAAGTATGTAGTAATATCCAGTTTAGTCTACTATACTCAGAGTAATCAAAATTATAATCTTTCATATATTTTTGTGCAAATTTTTCTGCTTTACCATTAAATACCTTAAAATCGCCATGACCAATTTTATTTCTCATTTGCCTTAACAGTTTTGCTACATCCAAGGAATCGCTCCCATAAATTCTATCTAAATAAGGTACCAACAATGCATCTAGTTGATTTGTTTCTTGCTTAGGTTTTAGTAATAGCAATTCTAGCAGTGAAAACGTTTTTAGATAGTGGTTATGATTATAACTATTATCTTTATAAATACCATTCATAATATAATCTAATTTATAATAATCATTTTCTGATTCAATCATTGAATCAATGCTCTTGCCCATAGATTTTAAATCACCTATATATTGATTCTGAGTCTTCCATCCTTTAAATTCTGATTTTAGACGTAGACTTAGATTTGAAATTATTCTAGTCTCTTCTCTATTATCCATATTACCTGTATAAATACAATTCATATGAATTCCATCTTCTATTTTTTCATTTACAAAGTTGCTGAAATATATAACTTTTTCTGCGTAGTCTTCCTCACAAAATCTTCCATCAAAGCAATTTGTTGTCCAATCAAAGAAAGGCATATCTATATAATCATAGTCAAAAAATAGACACACCATATTATTAGCAAGACACTGAACACAATTTTTAATAGTTTCTAAATTAAATTTAGAGTAATCTTCTATATTCACATGAACGATTTCTTGTAAATATGATAAAGAATATTCTGGTTGGAAACTTTGTCCGTACGCCCTCATTTCCTCATCTATAATCACAGGTTGTAGGCGAATCTCTTTAAGCATATCTTCTACTAATCCATTCTTCCAATCGGTAGGTACGTTTGATATATATATATTTAATTTATCCGAAATTTTTATTTTTTCTATTTTTCCATAAACATCAATTACTAACAATTGTATCCCCCTCTTCAATATTAATGTCCATTTTTCAATAAATATTAGAATATTCTTTTATTATTTATTATCAATAAATTTTATTTCTTCTGCATTTGGAAATTTATTTTTAAAACATTCAACTTCACTCTCTAACAATAAACGAATACAAACTAAAGATTTTTTTGCCCTTGAGCATGCAACATATATTAATTTCTGAGAATTCATCCATTGTTTCTGTTTAAGTTGAGCTTGTTTATCGTTGTATATAGTTGAAAAATCGTATTCACTCCAACAATACTCTTCCATAACAACAATCACTGAATCAATACTTGAACCCTTTGTTTTATGCATCGTTATATGTTTACCTGCCTCATCTAAGTAATTGGTATAACTTAATACCTCTGAAAATTTTATAGACTCTGAAAATAAGGTTTCTATAAAGTTTTCCTTTTTTAGCAAATCATTGTAATAATTAAACTCCTCTTCTGAACCTAAATCAAATGATTCTCTTATTCTTGCATAAGTATTTAAACCTTTTTGAAATAAATCCTTAAACTGTTGATACTTAGTGTTTTTTAACAGATTCTCTTTAAATTTATCATTTGACATAATAATATGCTTGCTTGTTTCTGTTGCACTAATTAATTTATTATCTAAAGCATATTGATATGCACCAGATACTGATATCTCCCTATCTGATAAAAGATGTTGTATAATTTCTTGCAATTTAATTTTATCTTGAGAGTTCTGTATTATATATCCACCCCTTTTTACAAATTTAATAGTAATATTATATTTCTCTTTTTTATAAGAACTACAAATATCACATATGTCTAATATTTGTATACGTTTTAGGTAATTTTCCATTCTATCATTAACTTCAGTATACCTTTTATCAAATGTCTCATAAAGTTTCTTAAAACCCTCTTTTTCAGCTATTGCCTTATTTGTCAATAATAAAATCTTTGCCTGTATATTATTTTTTTCTGCTTCTTTAATTAATAAATCAACCTTTAATGAGAATGCTTCTTTTTCTTCAGATGAACTTCTACTATGAGGTCTTTTATCACAAATAGAATATAGTACTCTTACACTACCATGTCTATCATTTTTATCTTGAATTTCACCTGTTGGTAACCGAGCTAAAGCTACATTTTGTTGTATATCATCTAACCTTAAAGTATTAATAATTTCAATAACTTCATAAGAACATCTATAATTATCTTCTTTGGGTACTACAACTAAGTCTCCATGCTCTACAACATCATCAACTTCCTCTACTCCATTGGTATATATCGCTTGCATAGAATCACCAAATAAACACATAGCTATTCTATTTCTAGCATTCTTTTTTATTAATTTCAGTAAATCCTTAATTACTTCTTTGCATGTATCTTGATATTCATCAATAAAAATATAATCATACTTATCTGTTACAATTTTACTTAAAATCGGATATCTTTCAAATAGTAAATGTGTTATGGCTAGTAAGCCATCATGACCATATGTTAAATCATCTAAACTATCAAATTTTGTCTCATTATATTTTATGTTCATATAATCTTTTGAATTAATCTTTTCAATAATATATTGATTCAAATCACTTATTTGCTGATTCAACAAGGCATTGTATGTAATTGGATCTTTATCATACTCCCTTTTACCAGTTACTTTATCAATTGTTTCCTTTTTAAGTATGTAAAGTTTTCTAGCAAATTTTTCGTATATTTTCTTAAATTTGTCATATTCTGCTTTATTATATTCTTTTTCATTCTCAATATCCTCAAGTTCTAAGCGCTCCATCTCAGGAACTAAATATAGTGGTGATATAATACTATATATATTCTTTTTATATCTCTTAATCAAATCGTGTAAAAAGGAATGTATAGTACTTACTGGGTATTTGTTCCCTATACGTTCTTCGATCTCATGGACAGCAGTATTAGTATGTGTAATACATATTACGCGTGCACTTGGATTTGTATTAGATAAATATAAGAGCAGTTCTTTAACAGATTCTGTTTTTCCACTACCTGCCCCTCCTTGTAAGATGAAACTTTGTTTATCGTCTAAATATTTTTTACATAGAGGCATTACATCTAATTTTTTTGTAGCCATTTTAAGCCCTCCCTAATATAAGAAGGAATAGCCCAATCTACATTTTCAACATGTGCTATAAAAAGCAGTGAAGAAGCAAAATCTGACTTCTTATCAATGACTTTGGATGTTAAATCGTATATATTTGGATTGGTATGAAATTCTTCTATATTTTTTAGCCCCTTAATCTCCTCACATCTATCTTTTATTTCGTTATAATTTACATTTATAAATGCATCTTCAAAACTTCGTGCATGATATTCTTTCTCTTCTTTCTGATATGCTATATAAACATAATCAGTTGGATTTGAGAGACTACCACTAATTAATTTTTTTAACCAATCTTGAAAATCCTTTTCATCTTTAATACTTGGTGCACTTAAAAAATATTTAATTGTTGCATTGCTAATATTGTCAGGAGAGTCCTGTACTGCTTCTGCTTTATACTTAATACCCTTCTCTGTTATTGTTGCTTTTGTAGTATCTATGTCAGTAATAATAAGTGTTGTTATTTTTAAAATCTCAAAAAAATGTTTAAATGTCTTAGCATTAGCACCCACTTGTAATATTGACACATTCTGAGAAGATATTGGAATATAACTAGGTTTTTCACCAGGATGTTTTTCTAAATAACATTTCTCTTTTATAAGTTCCTGTTTGTCATATTTAGTTATGAAATATGGCATTAGCATATTTTCGGTTACTCCTTCAATAAATATAACCTTATCAGCGAAAAATAACTCTGCTGATTCTAGACTTAAGTATTGATTTAAAAACTTAAATTGCTGTTCTTCATCTTTGTATTTATCTCTCAAATCCTCATATAAATTTAAAATTTTTATATTAATGTATCCATTTTTATCTTTTTCGGAAAGCATGTATCTTATATTGTTAAAGGGGTGATTTGATACAATTTGTGGTGAATGTGTAGTAATGATTGATTGTACTCCTGGCATATCGTCAATAATATCATTAATCTTTCTAGAAAAAATATATTGAAGCTGAGGATGAGTATGTGCTTCTGGTTCTTCTATAAAAAGAAGTTTTATATCTTTGTTATTTTTAATAAAATTATTTTTTTTAATCTCTATATTAAGTAAAAGATATAGAATATTCATATAACCTAGTCCATTTAGATATTCTGGTAATTGCTCAGTCGAGGTATTAATACCATAAACCACCTCTGATGAATCACTTAATATTTCTTGTGCCTTTAAATTAGAAACAACTCTAAGGGTATCTAAACCCAGAAAATTTTTCGCATTATCAAGAAAGTCATTAAAAAACAATTCATAATTACTATCTAATTCAGAATCCATAATATCAATTAAAGAATTAATTTTTTCAAACTTATCAGGACTATTTTGATTTAAATTATTAAAATAATTAGTGGCCAATCTTGAGAGAACCTTGTTACCACTTTTTTCTTCAGAACTCGATACACTTCTTTTGGCATGTATAATCTCAAAATCTATAAGTTTTTTAACATCTTTTATATCCTTTTTTACCAAACGAATCCTATTTTCTATTTCAAGATCTTCTAAACTATTAAATGTATATATATTTTTTTCTAAATACTCGTTAAGATATTTCCTAATGAACTTTTCTTTAGAAATTTTTTTTGTGTTTTTCATGGCCTCTAAAAGTTCCTCTTTTTTGATAATACATTCAAAAAGGATATTTACATCTTTACGTGTCGCATCTAAATCCATGATAAACTCTGATATATGACAAAGATTGTCCTGTTCTTCATACTCAATATTTAATATAAGTTGTATTGCTAAATCAGTCTCTATTGTTTCAGCATTTATATTTAAAATTTCTTTTCTTTTGCACAATGAAAAGTCATTAAAATCAAACGATAAATTATTCATAAATCTCTCAAATAGAACAAAAAATGAAGTTTTCCCACTATTATTTCTGCCAATTAATAAGCAAAGATTATCTTTAAAGTTAAGTGTAGAATCAGATAATATTCTGAAATTACGAATTTGAATAGTCTTTATATACATTGATTTATCCTCCCTATAACTATTTTGTCTTATGACTTATTTATTTCGTCATTTATTTGGTCACTCTTAATTTAACTTTCATTTTACAATACATGATGATGAAGTTTTAATCTATTAAACGTTATAATATAGACGAAGAAAAAAAATATTTTCATTGCCCATTTATATAAAAAATCTACATACAATAATAAATAAAAAAATTAAAAACAACAAAATATATGCAAATTGTATTCTTGGTTTTTTGATATAATATTTAAAATCCTCTCCAATAAAATGCAATTTGTCGATGTAAAATTTTTCAATTCTTTTATATTCGTTAATATGCTGATAAAATTCAACATAATATATAATAAAAATTATAATTAATGCGCAAGCCAAGATAACTAAAATAATTTGTACTTTCTCTGTATGAGAAAAAATAATTAAGTGAGCTAAATTGGTATTTTTAGAATCTTTAATAGCATCGAAAATAGCTATTCCAATTGCACTTAGCCAAGTTAATAATTTCAAATGTAAAGAATGTTGAATTTTATTTTTTGATTCTTCTAGTTTAATAAAATCATTTTTTAATAAATTAACTTGTTCGAAATAATCGCTTACTTCTCCATGTATTATCCTATTAAAGATACTGTCACAATTCAATAAGTCTTTTGAGCTTAAGTTGTATTTCTTATCTTTTGAAATAACATTTCTAATAATGCCTAATTTTATTTTATAGACATTAGTGTGTTTCTGATTTTCAATTATCCAATTATAAACATTTGTTAAATCAAAGTTCATATCATCCTCATAATTTATAGTAAATTTAAAAAGGTTATTATCTGACTTTATTTGAAAATCAAAAATATTATCTTTATAATTTGTTACATTTGATAAGAAAAGCAGAATATAAATGTTTTTAATTTTTTTTACAGTATCACTTTCTGAGAAATAACTTAAAATTTGAATAGATATTTTTATTCTTTGCTTATTGCTAATATCAATATTGTTATCACTAACTATTTCATTATAAATAGAGTAATCTGTATTTTCAAGAGTCGCTATAGTTCCTGCTTTAGAAATATATTTAAGTGCTCCATCAAAACGCTTTATATACATTTTATCTAAAATACTGATAAAATTGGAAACAGATTGGAAGTATTCCTCCTCCATAAATAGGAAATCAGAATTATTATATACTATAGATTTCTCATCTTCCTCTTCAATAGAAATATTATGTTGCATTAGGAATTCTAAGATATCTGTATTTTCAGTACACTTTTTAAACTCCCATGAAGTCCCATTTAACGTAATATTGTTAACAGACATATTATTCTAGATCTTCCTTCACTAATTTTAGAAATGAATCATCTACATTTAATATAATCTTATTTTCTTTTAACTCAATTCCCTGTCTTCTTTTCAATTTTTCAAAATTATCTGTTTTGATTTCTGTATAATCAGAAATTTTTATAACTTTCTTATACCGCTCTTTCAATTTGCTCTTCGAAATATTAAACTCATAATCAATATTGCTAGATATATCGGTAAACACCTCATCTAAGCTGTTAGTACTTATAATGTTTTTACTATTCAAATAACTTACCAACTGTGTTTTATCAAATACTTCATTATTAAAGAGATAATCCTCAGTAAATTTATAAAGATTTAATTTTTCAGTATCAGTTAAATTCATATCAGAGTATAATTTTCTTTCATCAATTAATTCAATTAATTCACTAGTATTTTGATTTTCATCTCTTACTCGACTCAATCCAAGAAATTTCTCGAACCAATAGACTGCTAATCTTGTATTTTTATCAACAATTATAATATTTTCAAAATCATTTTTAAAAACACAAAGCTTATAATAATTATTATCTGTCCCTAAAGCCCCCCTTATCACAAAGGTTTCAGAATCTACATCTTCGATTTTTTCTAATTTCATTAAATAGAGATTACTTTCATCACTTTTTATGAACAAGAAACCTTCTTGTATAGTTTTTTTTCGCTTTTGTCCATCACTAGTTTTTTCAGCATTAAATAATCCAGTTGCAAATTTTGAATAATCAAATTGCTTATTTTCATTTTGAGAATAATCAAATAATACGTAATCCTTACTTTGATGCTCACTACTAAGGCAACATTTTACACTTAAATGTTTTCTTTTGCTTTCATTGCTATCACCTAATATTTGTTTAAAAATACAATCTATATTATTTTTTCTCTCATTCGATAATTCTATTTCTTGAACGCTTTCTGCTATATCATATGCTCTAAATTCCATAATTTTTTCTTCCTCCATAAATTTTATATTTATTTTCCCAATCTATAACAATTTTAATCTTTTAATCAATTGGTGAACAAAAGTATTGCTGTTTTTTCGCAAGGATAGTATCTTAAATCCAATACTTGTTACTTGCTACTTGCTAGTGATGAATACTTAATACATAACTTTTTCCTTTGTAATATCATATACAATAGGTAAGATCAATTTCTGAACATTTCTATTTTATCTACTAAATACTCACTCCATCATTCTTGTCATTTTAGTGAAAATTTCTTTGAAACAAAACAAATTCAGATTCTACTCAATCTATTCCTCCTATCAATTATTTTTCTAGTCATTTTTCCAAGGCTGTTTAGAAAGCTATATTATCTATCAACATATTTCGTAATAATTCTCTAACTTGATTTGTTTGCTTCATTGAAAAGTTACAATTACTTTCCTCAAGTTAATGACTCTATAAATACTTATGTAAAATATTTCTATATCAATCATTTATCCATTCTCAACTTAAACAATTGTATCCATTTATGTTTAAATTTGATTAAGAATAGGTGGTTTTATAATTTTAGTTCTATTCAAGATATTATAAAGTTCACTTTCAAAATGTGTCATAAATTTCTCTCCCTTTCACTTTCTTTTTCATACAAATAATTATAAATTGGAATTATTTAATTATTTTTTTACTATATAATTTATTGAAACCCCATAAAACTTTGCTAAAGTAATTAAATGATGAACAGGTATCTCCTGTATCCCCTTCTCATACTTATAATACTGTTGCTGTGTCGTGTTTAACAACTTTCCTATGTAAGCGCTTGCGTCAAATCTTTATCTTCTCTCAAGTCCTTTAACTGTGGATAACAATACACAATATATATCACTTAAGTCTATCATAGAATAAACCTCATAAGATGTAGTTGTTTTAAACCTTATCAAATGTATTTGTTTACATTATTTTCCTTTTTTTAATCCTACAAGATAATCTAAACTTGTTTTATAATGCTTTGCTAACGTGATTAAATGATGTACAGGAATTTCTTGTACACCTTTTTCATATTTACTATATTGTTGTTGCGTTGTATTAAGAAGATTTCCGACATACTCCTGTGTCAAGTCATTATCTTCTCTTAAATCTTTCAACCTAAAATATTTATACATTTATGCCACCCCTTATTATGATTTTCCCCAAAATCAGTCTACATATTATTTATATAGAACTACTATTATTAATATCATATCATAACTTATTACTATTACAAAAGAGTAAATTTAGAAAATTATTTATTATGTTTTAACAGAATTGATCATTTATGTAGAATTCAACCGTTTTGCTATATGATATATCTATTTATATATACAACGAATTAATGAAAAAATTTGCCTCTTTGTAACTATATAAATGTCAAAAAAACTGTAATCTCTTGTATAGAGTATTACAGCTAAGCTTCAACTATTCAAATTCGATTGTTGCTGGTGGTTTGCTTGTCACATCATACAGTACGCGGTTTACATGCTTCACTTCATTTACGATACGAGTCGAAATAATATCCAATACCTCATAAGGTATCTTAGCCCAATCTCCTGTCATACCATCAATGGATGTAACAGCACGAATGGCTACTGCATAATCATACGTTCTTTGATCTCCCATGACACCAACAGAACGCATATTTGTTACTGCGGTGAAATACTGCCAAATTTCACGTTGCAATCCTGCTTTCGCAATCTCTTCACGTAAAATGAAATCGGAATCACGAACGATTGTTAATTTTTCTTCTGTGATTTCTCCAAGAATACGAATACCAAGTCCTGGTCCTGGGAATGGCTGACGCCATACCATACTAGAAGGTAAACCTAACTCTTCTCCTAATGCACGCACTTCATCCTTAAATAAAGTATTTAAAGGTTCAATTAACTTAAACTGCATATCTTCAGGTAATCCACCTACGTTGTGATGACTCTTAATGGTTTGTGCTGTTGCTGTACCAGATTCAATCACATCCGTATATAAAGTTCCCTGTGCTAACCATTTGATATCTTCTCCGGAAGTTAATTTCTTTACTTCTTCATCAAATGTATAAACAAATTCATTTCCAATAATCTTACGTTTTTGTTCAGGTTCACTTACACCCGCAAGTTTTCCTAAGAAACGCTCTTTCGCATCGATTTTTACTAGGTTGATGTTCATCTCACGTCCAAATGTTTCCATAACGCTTTCTGCTTCACCTTTTCTCAACAATCCATGATCAATAAACATACAAATCAATTGATCACCAATTGCTTTATGTAGTAATGCCGCAACTACACTAGAGTCAACACCACCACTTAATCCTAATAATACTTTATCACTTCCAACTGTTTCACGAATCTTTTCAATCTGCATATCCACATAACTGTGCATAGACCAATCGTTATTTGCTTTACATATTTCAAAGACAAAGTTCTTTAGAATATCATTTCCAAATTCACTATGTCTTACTTCAGG
This sequence comes from Amedibacillus sp. YH-ame10, assembly GCF_053848885.1. NCBI lineage: Bacteria > Bacillati > Bacillota > Erysipelotrichia > Erysipelotrichales > Erysipelotrichaceae > Amedibacillus > Amedibacillus sp. YH-ame10. The sequence goes on along the minus strand of NZ_JBSPFA010000009.1, from coordinate 36,668 downwards.
GTGAAACTGTAATGTGTAGATTTGTTTTTGTGTATTGCTAGTGGCTGCATAAGTACAAGTCTCACTTGATGCATCCTTTACATATCCTGATGCTAATTCAGCAACCTGATCACCATGACTCATCCATACGATTTGTTTCTTTGGAAGTCCCTTGAATAAAAGACTTTCTGTTTCTACAGTAATTTCTGTACGACCATATTCTTTAGCTTCACATGCCTTCACACTTCCACCATTCATATCATGTGTCATCTGCATTCCATAACATATTCCAAGTACAGGAATCCCTGCATCAAAAATAGCAGGATCACACTTAAATGCATCTGCCTCATAAACACTATTTGGACCACCACTAAAGATGATTCCTTTTACGTCGCCAAACGCTTTTATTTCTTCTAGCGTTAAGGTATGTGGATGTAACTCAGAGTACACACCAAATTCACGGATACGTCTTGCGATCAACTGATTGTATTGACTACCAAAATCCAGTACGATAATTTTATCTGACATTGAAATCCTCCTCTATAAATAAACCGATACCATCCATATAAGAATAGTATCGGTTATTTTAATACTATATATTAGACGTTTAATATAATAGCATTATTTTTTGTTTTTTTAAATATTTTTCTACATTATTTGTGGTAATGCAAAATAGATCACAAAGATAATCATTAGAAGCCATACCGTTATATGCACTTGTTTTGCTTTTCCAGCCGCAATCATAGCTACTGTATAAGAAATAAAACCAAATGCAATACCGTTAGAAATAGAGTATGTAAGGATCATCGCAACTACCGTAATAAATCCTGAACTAGCGAAAATCATATCTTCCCAATCGATTTCTTTTAATTGTTGAGCCATTAAGATACCTACTACAACAAGTGCAGGTGCAGTGACCGCATTTGTTACTGCAGATAATACAATTGGCGCAAATAATACAGATACAAAGAATAGAACTCCAGTGGTAACAGCAGTTAATCCAGTTTTACCACCAACAGCAACACCAGAAGAGGATTCTACGAAAGAGGTAACAGTAGATGTACCTAAGGCTGCCCCAGCAACAGTACCAACTGCATCCGCAAGCAATGCACGTTCTACATTTTCTAATTCTCCATCTTCATTCACAAGACCAATTTTGTTCGCAATTGCGACAAGTGTTCCTGCTGTATCAAAGAAATCTACGAACAAGAATGAGAAGATAACGATGAATGCATTGACTGGATCTGCAAATAAATCCCCAAATCCTTGTATGAAACTACCAGCTGCCTTCATTTGGAAATCTGTTTCAATCCATTTTTCTGGTAATGCAGGCATTCCCGCAACATCAAACACGCTACCACAAATGATTCCAATAATAGCAGTTATGACCATACCAACAAATACAGCTGCTGGTACTTTTTTAATCAATAGAAAGATTGTTAATAAGATTCCAAAGATTGCTAACAATACTGTAGGATCCCCAAAGTTCCCCATAGATACTGCCGTTGCTTCATTTGCTACAACGATTCCAGCATTCTTCAAACCAACAAAGGCAATAAAGAAACCAATACCCGCACCGATTGCCATTTTCAATTGTTTTGGAATTGCATTGATTATCATTTTACGTATTCCAGTTACAGAAATAACAACGAAGATCAATCCTGAAACAAAGACACCAGCTAAAGCTGCTTGCCAACTGAATCCCATCTGTCCACAAATCGTATAAGCGAACAATGCATTGACTCCCATTCCTGCTGCTAAAGCAACTGGATAGTTTGCCACAACGCCCATAATTACAGATGCAATACCTGCAGATAATGCAGTTGCTAAGAATACAGAAGATAAATCCATTCCAGCATCTGCTAATACATTTGGATTAACTCCAAGAATGTACGCCATTGCTAAGAACGTAGTAACACCCGCAATCAATTCGGTTTTTACAGTTGTATTCTTCTCTTTTAATTTAAATACTTTTTCTAACATAATTTCCTCCCTGTTTTTGTCTTTTAAAAAAGCACTGTATAAGCTTACAGTGCCCGCAAATGTATTCGTAATATTCTGCAATTTCGTATACATAAATGCTAGATCATCATAAGACTTATCCATTATATACGAATTTGTAACAATTTTCAATTGAATATACTGACTTATAAAGTATTCTTTTCTAAGTAAAAAAACGCTATTTCTTCTTGATAAATATAGGCATCCAAATCCTTACACGCGATTTTTAAACCAACATCCTTTTTCCCATCATAAAACCCTTTGCGTCTATCATCTTGTGCATGTGGACAAAAGCATCCCTTAATAAAATCACAACCCTTTACATAATCAAATACAGTCCCATCATCCTTTAGATCACTATATCCATATGTAAAGAAACAACTCGCACCAGCACTCATTCCAACACATACAACACCTTTTTGATATGCTTCTTGTAACATCTCAACAATTCCCATATCTTGAAAAGCTTGCATTAACATACGCATATTGCCAGCGCCAATGTATATAATATCACACCCACATATCTTCTCTTTGATTTCATCTCTACCTAATTTTGTATGAAACAAGCGCAAAGATTCTACTTCACAACCAAGGGAACGATAGTACTGTTTAAAACGTTTTGCATACCCTTGATCATCTTTACTAGCTGTTGGTAAAAATAAGACTTTTGGGTTTACTTTATTCGTACAAGAAATTATGTACTGATCAAGTTTTTTGGTTTCTCCCTTTTGAAAACTGCCTCCCCCTATTGCGACCATCAATTTCATAAAAACATCTTAGAAGCCTTTAAGGAAGCGAGTGCTTTTTCGATCACTTCATCACTTTGTACAAGAGCGATACGTACATATCCTTCTCCATATGTTCCAAATGAACTTCCAGGTGTTACCAACAAACCACTCTTTCGTAACAACTCAATCGCAAAACTTTCACTATCCATATCGAGTGGAATCTTTGCCCATATGAACATTGTACTCTTTGGAGATTTCACTACCCAGCCTGCTTCATGAAATCCTTTGATTATGGTATCTCTTCTGCGTTGATAAATTTCTCTTGTTTCTTTCACAATGCTTTGATCCTGTGTTAGCGCACAAATTGCAGCCTTTTGAATAGGTAAAAACATCCCATAATCAATATTGCTCTTCAACTTGCGAAGCATTCCTACGATTTCTTCATTTCCAACACAAATTCCAATACGTGCTCCTGCCATACCATAGGTTTTAGAAAAAGAGTTGAATTCGATCCCAATATCTTTCGCTCCTTCATAATAAAGGAAACTTTTTCCATCTTCTCCATCAAATACCAATTCACTATAAGCCGTATCATGTAACACAATGATTTCATACTTCTTCGCAAAACGAATTAATTCTTCATAAAAAGCATCGCTTGCTGTAGCTCCCGTTGGATTGTTTGGATAAGATACAATCATCATCTTTGCACGTTTAGCAATATCTTCTGGAATTTCATTAAATTGAATCAAATAGTCATGTTCTTCCTTCATTGGCATTTCATAAATTTGTGCTCCTGCAATACGAGGTCCATTCGCAAACACTGGATAACTTGGTGCTGGAATTAAGACAATGTCTCCTTCATCACAAACCGCAAGTGCGATATGTGCCAATCCTTCTTGAGAACCTTGAAGTGCCAAGATTTCATTTTGTGCATCTAGTTCCACATGGTAACGTCGATGGTACCACTCTTTGATGGTATTCCTTAATTCAGGAGTATCATGTAGTGCATACATATAACTCTTTGGATCTTTCGCCGCACCAATCAATGCTTCTTGTATTTCTTTTGAAGGCGCAATATTAGGGCTTCCAATGGTAAAATCATAGACTTCTTTTCCTGCTTTGATATATGCTTGTTTCTCTTCGTCTAATCGAGTAAAAACATCGACTGATAATGTATCCATTCTTTTTGAAAATTTCATCTTGATCACTTCTTTCATCTTTTGTCTATTATAATTCATTTTACTGTGTACTTCAATGTTTTCATATCTTCCCCACAAAGAAAAAAGCTGGCATACAATGCTTCGTTATCATAATGATATACGCACACTCTTAGCCAACTCATTTATTCTATCGCCTGTATAAGTTGTGAACATATTTCTTTATTTTCACAACAACGCTTTATTTCTTTTACGATTGCTTTCGCAATAATGGAATCCTCACATAACATGACAAATTGTTCAAGTTCACTATTATAACTCACGCATTTCCTAAAGTTATAATTACACATTCCTTGTGCTCATTGGAAATAATTCTTGAATTCTCTTATTTTAAATGTTTCTCCATCCACATCGTAATTTCTTCTAAACGTTTCACACGATGTCTTGGTTGACCACTTCTTGATAATTCATGATTCTCTTTTTTAAACATACAAAGTCTACTTTCAACACCATGGTTACGTAACGCCATATACATTTGTATTCCTTCTGTTAAAGGACAACGATAATCTTCATCACTATGAATGAATAAAGTAGGGGTTACACAATTTTTCGCATATTTTAATGGAGAGTGGCTCCATAATTTCTCATGATCGATTTGTGGATCTGCTGCCTGTTGATCTTTCGCAAAGAATTCTCCAATATCGGAAGTATTCGCAAAACTTATCCAGTTGGAAATCGAACGTTGAGAGGCAGCGGCCTTAAAACGATCGGTATGTGTGATGATCCAATTGGTCATAAATCCACCATAGCTTCCACCAGTCACGCCAACTTGATTTGCATCTATACATGGATATTTTTCTAAAACCACATCGGTAAATTTCATCAAATCATCATAATCAATTGTGCCATATTTCCCACGTATATCTGCAAATGTATTTCCTCTTCCATCTCCTCCTCTTGGATTCATAAAGAAAACAAAATACCCCATATTCGCCCACACTTGCATTTCATGATAATAGACTTCTCCATACACGGTTTTTGGTCCACCATGAATATCTATTATCGCTGGATAATGTTTACTAGGATCATAATCTCTTGGTTCTAACACCCAACCATATAAAGTCATATCCCCTTGTTGTATGGAACAAGGAACACATTCTCTAACATCTTTTCTTTGTAGATACGCATCATGTTCATGCGTACACTGTGTACATGATTTATTTTCTAAATCGTAACGATATAGTTCTTGTAGTTTATTTGGTTTCATACCAACAAACACCAGCGTTCCATTCGCAATATCAAAGGCATCAACACTACCCTCTTCATCATAAACACTGTGTAAATTTGCGTCTTTATCTAATTTATAAAGAACGCTTCGATTATATAATGTCGTTACAAAATAAACTTCATCCTTGTATACTTTAAATACACGTCCTCCACCATATCGACAATCACTTCCAACAGATGAACCAAAAGAATCCTCATACTCTTTCCATAAATCCAAAGTTTTTGTTGTGGCATTCCATACATAGAATTTACTGTTCTCATTGATTCCATAGTTTTTTTGATCACTAGCAATAACGAGCAGTGTACCCATATAAGGCAATATCTTAGAAATACTATATACATCAGGTTTTATGAAAACCTCACTTTTTTGTTGTTGGAAATCATAGTAATAAATCCCCTCTTTTAGAGATGGACAAGCTGTGTATGCTTCTCCAACATAATATACCCCTTTATGATCTTCACTTAATTCATAATCCTGTAAAGCAAATAACTCTTCACTTATACGAGTAATTTCATGATTCTTTACATCATATAAAAACAAACTATTACGTTTTTTATTTGTAAATCCTTCTCCGTTACCATAAAAAGGGACTTCATCCAATATTTCATAATCTTGCATTTCCTTCTTTTCTTTTAGAAGGCGTCCTTTTTTGTCCTCATCAAGTGCATACATATAAGAATACATCAAATCATAATTCGCGCTAAATACAAATTGATCTTTCTCTATTTGTTTTATGGATGTCAGTGACAAAGGAATGCTAAACGCTTTTTGCGCTTCTCCTCCATGGATACAGATACGATAAAAACATGTTCTTTCTTCTCCATTAGAGATGTCCTCTTTATCTTTTTCATCACGCATACCTGCAAATAGAATATGTTCTTCATCTTCCCAAAGATACATACTCTCTTTTCCATAACCCGTTAATTGCCTACAATGTTTCCCATCATAGATATAAAGATAGGAATGATATGTATTTTCTTTCTCATCGCAAACACTTTTCACAAACGCACAATGTTTTCCATCATTTGCATATTGAACATTTGAAAGAAACTTGAAATCTAAAAAATCTTTTATGTTTATATTCTCTTTCATGAAGTAAACCCTCCTGGCATTATCCTTATTGTAATATAAATACGTAAAAATAAAAAGCAATCCCTTTATATTTACACGTATGAAACAAATGTAAAATGTGCAAAATTTTACAATAAATTGTTATTTCTTTCTGAAAACGTGATATAATTTAGGTGCTGGTATATTTAAAAGGAGGGGTAAATTTGAAAATTCTTGTTGGAGCTGCGACAAAAGCAGATGTCATCAAGGATGCTATTCTAAAAATCGAAGATCCCATGTTTACTTATACAGGTAAAGATGGCATGTATATGGTATATGAATGTGAAAATCCTGATGACAAAGATATCGTTCGTTTAGTAAAGGATACTTTAAAAAGCGAACCGGCATTGTCCATGGTATACTTTAACGTATCTAGTAAAGATTAAAAAAAAGAACTACTTCCCCATAGTTCCTGTAAACTGCTGAGTGTGATACAGCAGTTTTTTATTTTACGTATGTTTGAAATACATAATCGCAAAGCTTTTTGATATTGGCATCATTATCCATCGTAATCACTTTTTTCAAAGTTGTAATATTTAGATTTGCGGCTACAAACTCTTCATCTTTTATACGGAAGTTAAATGTTCCAATATACGTACCATATGTAATATCAAATACATACGTTACTTCATTGTTGCCATCCATCTTATTCTTTAACGTACAAATAAAGTCCTCTTTATCTTTTAAGATAATTTTTACAGCATTTGCCCCACTAATGGGTATTGATTTACTCATGTTTAGCACCACCTTTATTGTTTATAGTATAGCATGAAATCTTGGATTTTCCTTCCTTTTTCATAGATTTTCTTTAGAAATTTGATTTCTTATTTGCATGTAATGAACCATAAACGTTATAATACTAATGATAAAAAGAGGAAGACACATGAGAAAACTGGCCATTTACTTAAAACCATTTAAAATACAATGTAGCGTGGGACCTCTATGTAAGTTAATAGAGGCCATTTTAGAATTGTTATTACCGACTATTATGGCATTTGTCATCAATGAGGGAGTAGTAAAAAACAACACTCAAGTCGTGATGATTTTGGGAGGCGTCATGATTTTCATGGTGATCATTGCGTTTGCATTTAGTATGACTTGTCAATATCTTGCGGCACTTGCTTCACAAGGTTTTGGGACAAATCTAAGAAATGCAATGATGCGTCATATTTCATCATTTTCATTTCAAGATATTGACCACTTTACCACCTCTTCCCTTAGCAATCGTTTAAGCAATGATATTCAACAACTACAAGTTGCGATTGCCATGTTAATTCGCTTAGTCATCCGTTCTCCTTTCATTGTCATTGGGGCAGTGGTTATGTCGATGTTCTTAGATGTTCGTTTGGCTTTGATATTGATTGCAACGATTCCCTTCATCGCAGGCATACTCTTTATTTTCATTCGCTATAGTTCTCCTTTATACCGTGCATATCAAAAGAAGCTTGATCGATTCGCGGAAATCCTAGATGATAACTTCTCTGGAGTACGCGTGATTCGAGCATTTGTTTCCCAACGAAAAGAAAAACAAACCTTTGATGCACAAGTGGATGATTTGTCAAAACAGATGATGAAGGTCTCTCGCTGTTCAGCCTTATTGAGTCCTTTGACTGCACTTGTTGTCAATGGCGCAATCGTATTCTTATTATGGACAGGGATTATTGAAATACATACAGGTACAATGGATCCAGGAACGATTATCGCCTTTATCAATTACGCTACCTCCATTTTAATTGCACTTATCGCAACAAGTAATTTAATCGTAATCTTCACAAAAGCAAGTGCCTCCACACAGAGGGTGAACGAAGTTCTTGAGCATGCTCCCTCTATGAAAGAAGGGCATGAACAACTAACCAATACAAAAGATAAAGAATATGCCATCACTTTTGATCATGTCAGTTTTTCCTATGATGATAGTGAACGTTCTCTTGAAGATATAAGTTTTTCCATTCGTCCAAATGAAACCATCGGAATCATTGGTGGTACTGGATCTGGTAAATCTACACTCGTTCATTTGATGGCGCGCTTTTATGATGCAACAGATGGTCAAGTGTCTTTCTATGGACACCCTATTCAAACCCTCACAAACAATTCTATTCGAGATCATATCGCCATTGTTTCACAAACATGTGAACTCTTCAATGACACCATACTACAGAACATCACATTGCATAAAGACTATGATACCAAAGATATTGAAAAAGCATTATGTGATGTTCAAGCAATGGATTTTATACAAGAGATGAAAGATGGACTTCATACGATGTTAACACGAGGAGGCGCAAATCTTTCTGGTGGGCAAAAACAGCGCCTTTGTATCGCTCGTGCATTATTAAGAAAAGCAGACATTCTAATTCTAGATGATGCTTGTTCTGCCTTAGATTTTAAAACCGATGCGATGTTAAGAAAAGCACTTAGGTCTTATCCAATGACAAGAATCATCGTATCCCAACGTGTTGGTACATTATTAGATTGTGATAGAATCCTTGTATTGCATGATGGAAAACTGGTTGGTTTTGATACCCATACCAATTTATACGATACTTGTGATGTATATCAAGAAATATGTCAAACACAGGCAATTGGGAGGGATGCATCATGAGTACAAAAACTATTTTACGTCGCCTTCTAGCATTTGTGAAAACATCCAAATGGTTATTGGTGTTTGCATTTTTATCTTCCATTATCTTTGTTGTATTAAATCTAGTAGCTCCTATCTTGATTGGAGATGCGATTGATGATTATTTAGCACACGCTTCGATTTATCGCGTTGTCCTATATTGTATCGCATTAACGTGTGTGTATCTTGGGTATTCACTATTTCAATGGGTGTTGATGTATACGTCCAATAAGATTGCTTTTTCGAGTAGCGCAACCTTACGAAAACTACTTTATGATAAGATGCAAAAACTCCCTATTTCTTTCTTTGATTCACATGCACATGGAGATTTAATATCCCGTTATATCAATGATATTGATATTGTTGCGGATGGATTACTACAAGGTTTATCTACAATTATTAGCGGAACAGTTAGTGTTGTGTTCTGTATTGCAATTATGTTAAAGCTTAACCTTGTAATGAGTATCGTTGTTATTCTATCTGCTCCCTTTACCTATCTTGTCGCTAGAACCATTACCATACGTTCACAAAAGTATTTCCGTCAACAAGCATCTACCCTTGGAAAACTAAATGGCTATAGTGAAGAAATGCTATCACAAATAAAAACAGTAAAAGCATATCAATTTGAATCCTGGATGAATGAACACTTTCAAGAAATAAATGAAGTGCTCTATCACGCAGGTGTGAAATCACAGTTCTATGGCTCTCTTGCGAACCCTAGTACACGCTTTGTGACCAATATTGCCTATGCCTGTGTTGGACTTGCAGGAGCTTTATTAGCCCTTTCTGGAGAGATTACCATTGGTAGTATTTCCATCTTCTTAATGTATTCTAATGTGTTTTCAAAACCCTTCAATGAAATCACAGGTGTGATCACCCAATTACAAAGTGGTGTTGCGAGTGCGCGAAGAATCTTTACCATATTAGATATGGAAGAAGAACCACAAGATGAACATTTACCAAATATGAAACAAACAAAAGGAGATATTCAATTCACAGATGTATCCTTTGCCTATGTAAGTGATCAACCACTTATGCAAAATTTATGTTTACATATCAAAGCTGGTTCAAAAGTTGCGATTGTTGGGAGAACTGGTGCAGGTAAAACAACCCTCGTTAACCTACTTATGCGCTTTTACGATATACAAGCAGGAACCATTTCCATTGATGGAATGAACGTTGTAGAGTATACAAGAGATTCCTTACGACAACAATTTGGTATGGTACTACAAGATACCTACTTATTTGAAGATAGCATCGCCGCAAACATTGCCTATGGTAAAAAAGACGCAACTAGAGAAGAAATCATGCAGGCCGCAAAACAAAGTGGAGCACATGAATTCATTCGTAAATTAAAACATGGATACGATACAATCTTACATACCAATAGTAGTTCCCTTTCTCAAGGACAACGTCAACTTCTCTCCATCACAAGAGTCTTACTAAAGAATCCTTCCATTCTCATCCTTGATGAAGCAACCAGTTCCATAGATACACGCAGTGAACAACACGTAAACAACGCTATGAAACAATTAATGGAAGGGAAAACAAGCTTTGTTATTGCACATCGTTTATCCACCATCATTCATAGTGATTTCATACTCGTTATGGAACATGGACATATCATCGAACATGGAACACATGAAGAACTCTTATCTCAACATGGTTCCTATGCCCAATTATATGAAAGTCAGTTCCAATAATCATCGAATATGACATACTGTTGTCCCATTTCTCTGCTATACTAAAATAAAGAGGTGACATTATGCAAATCAAACAAGAACTTTCTACCCTATTAACAAGCGATATGAGCGTACCTACGCTTACACTAGATCCAACTAACATTCATGCCATTATGATCAATGAGGTAGTTCCTATGGACCCTAGACAGGATTTCTATGGGGAGATTGGAGATGAATATTTAAGTACCACCATTCCACTCTTTCAAAACGCTGGTGCACATGTAGAAACGATAGAAGATATATTGGATCTTGGTATCTATATCACCAACGCTATAAAAATCCCTAAACTTACTACCACAGTTTCCAAACAAGATATCGAACGAAGTTTACCTATTCTAGAAAAAGAACTTTCTTTATTTCCAAATGTAAAAGTCATCATGTTAATGGGTGATGTCGCAAAAAAAGCCTATAACACAATCACAAAGAACCAAAGTAAAAAGGCCGTCATCCCATCCATTTCCACTTACAAATTACGAGATACTTCTTTCTACTATAAGGATATACGAATCATCCCCTCTTATATCATGACAGGCAAAAATATCCTCATAGAGAAATCAAAAGTTCAAATGGCATCAGAAGATATCGCAAAAATGCTAGATATTATCTCCTAACATGAAAAGGCGTCTTCCTCTTGGAAAACGCCTTTTCTATCGTAATTTCTATTTATTTTTATAACGATCCCCATCTAAGAAAAACATTGTAAAGGTAGCTCTTGACAACAATACCTCACGATCATTAAAGATAAAGACTTCATATAAGCCTGTAGTTCTTCCTGCCGTTATTTCCTGCGCAATACCAATCAACTTACCACCCTTACCTGGTTTGATATAGTTGATAGTACCAGATAACGTCACACTATCTCTTCCGGTCGCAAAACTTGCGGCACCTGCCGCTGTATCTGCTAGAGAATACAGTGCTCCACCATGTACAAACCCATGAACATTTAATATTTGTTCATCGATTACCATCTCTACTTTTGCATATCCTTCTTTCACTTCTACGACATGCATATCATTACTCTGCAAATACATTGAAGATGAATTCAAACGTTTTTGCAGTTCTTCCATAGTTTCATGTTCCATCTTAACACCTCACGTATATTATAACGAAGAATTGCAAATTTAGATACTAAAAAGATAAGAATTGCGCTCTTTTGAATGTTTATGAAAAGTTTATACAATGGAAAGACTTACTTAACAATTGTCGCTCATAATATTAAGGAGAGGTGTTGATGTTATGAAGAAAGAGTTTCCTAAAAATATCCCTTTCCTTACAACGGAAGAGGTTGAACAAAGAAGAACCAAGGGTTTTGTGAATCAAACACAACACTCTATTACAAAAAGTACAAAACAAATCTTAAAAGAAAATATATGTACACTCTTTAATTTATTGAATGTATTGATTGCGGTTGCCTTAATACTCGTGGGTGCTTATAGCAATACGTTATTTATCGCCATTATATTGGCGAATGTAATCATTGGAATTGCACAAGAATTACACGCAAAAAAACTTGTTGATGAACTATCCTTGTTGATGATACCAGAAGTAAATGTTGTTCGAGATGGGGAAGAAAAACGTATCTTAGTGGATGATATTGTACTAGATGATATTATGATATTAGATAGTGGCACGCAAGTTTGTTGCGATAGTCAAATTGTGTATGGTGCTGTAGAAGTAAATGAATCTTTATTAACTGGAGAAAGCGATGCTATTCATAAGGAAGTGGATGGTGAATTACTTTCTGGAAGTAGTATCATTTCTGGAAAATGCTATGCGAAAGTAATGCATATTGGAAATGATAATTATGCAGCGAAGATTGCCAATGAAGTAAAAAAAGTTCGCAATGTACAATCAGAATTATTGAATTCCATGCGCAAAGTTACCAAGATTACATGTCTTATGATCATTCCATTAGGTATCTTATTATTTGTACAAGCTTATTTTGTAAGAGATCAATCACTGCAAAGTAGTGTGATATCAAGTAGTGCTGGGCTTTTAGGCATGTTGCCAAAAGGACTGGTATTATTGATCAGTGTATCTTTGGCAGCGGGTGTAGGAAAACTTGCGAAACAAAAAATTCTAATTCAAGATTTATACTCCTTGGAAATTCTTGCGCATATTGATACCCTTTGTTTAGATAAGACGGGTACGATTACAAGTGGAAACCTAGAAGTTGAACAAGTCATATCCTTTGTGGAAGATAAAGACAAAGAACTACAAAACTATGTATCCTCCACTTTATATTATAGTGATGATAACAATGCGACTTATGAAGCACTATGCTCTTATTTCCCTAAACATCATCCTTATCAACCTAGTACTCAAATACCTTTTTCATCCCTACGTAAATGGAGCGCATCTAGTTTTGAGGGATTTGGTACACTCATCATTGGTGCACCCGATAAACTACTCCAAGAAATACCTACAAACGTTAGACAATATATTCAAAGCGGTAAACGTGTCATCATCATAGGACGTACCACAACCAAAATAGAACCCACTTCCAATATAAACTCCATAGAACCTTTGTATGCCATCGTATTAAGTGATACCTTACGTGCCAATGTATCGCAAACACTTGCCTATTTCAAAGAGGAAGGCATTGATATCAAAATCATTTCAGGCGATCATGTGGATACTGTTTCCGCGATTGCAAAAGAAGCAGGATTAAGTACGTATGATCGATTCCTTGATATGTCATCCGTAGAAGATACATTCGAAGCTATTTCGGATGTTGTGGAAGACTATAGTGTATTTGGTAGAGTTACACCAAATCAAAAGAGATTGCTTGTACAAGCGCTACAGGCGAAGGGTCATAGCGTCGCAATGACAGGGGATGGAGTGAACGATATGCTGGCGTTAAAAGAAGCGGATTGTTCCATAGCGATTGCACAAGGAAGTGACGCAGTGAAACAGATGTCACAGGTTGTCTTGTTAAACTCCGAGTTCTCTTATCTTCCAGATGTGTTACTAGAAGGAAGACGAGTTGTAAATAATATGGGTAGAGTTGCTGGTGTATTCTTCATTAAAACCATATATTCTGTTATATTATCTATTCTATGTGTACTCTTTAATTTCCCATTCCCTTTCCTTCCAATACAAATCACATTGATTGATCTAGCAGTAGAAGCCTTTCCAGCCTTCCTTACCATATTGGAACCAAACATTGCACCTATCAAAGGGAAGTTCCTTCCATCCGTCTTTCAAAAAGCATTACCAAATGCAGTTGCGATTTTAATTGTAATCTTTATGATTCAATTTACAAATCCCTTCAGCGATAGTGAACTTGTGGAAACGATGATGTATTTCTGTGTAGCCATCATTAGTATGCAAGCCGTTATACGCTCCTGTATTCCCTTCACAAGACTTCGTATATGTATATGTAGTGTAATGGTTGTGGGCTTTATCCTTGCGGTATTCCTATTCCCTAACATTCTCCATATTCCTACACTATCCTTTGATTTCTTTAAGAAAACATTGCTTGTATCAACGATAGGTATTTTGATTTCTATTTCAATCTCCATGATAATTGAATTCTTTTCAAAGAAAGAACCAAAACAAAAACAGGACCGTGTCTATCTAACAAGATAGAACGCCCTGTTTTTTTCTTATAAAATTTGAAATATATAAAACTTCAGATAAGATGTTTCTTCCATGGTCCATAAAATAGGATGATCATGATTTTGTTGTGTCACTGAAACCTGTTTTAGAGTTACTCCAGTTTCCATTGCGGATTCTCTCAACATCTTTTCAAAGTTATCAATTTCCATAAAGCGTGAACAACTACACGTAATTAAGTAACCACCTTTTCCCAATAGCATCATTGCTTTTTTATTGATTTTCTTGTATCCACTATAGGCATGATCGATCGTCCTTCTAGATTTCGTAAATGCAGGTGGATCTAGTACAATGATATCAAATTGTTCCTCTTGGCAGTGATCTAAATAATCAAATACATCTGCTTTTACAAAGGAAATGCGATCTTCTAATTGATTGAGTTTTGCATTCTCTAATCCTTGATCTAATGCGGTTTGAGATACATCAACCGCTACGACTTTACTAGCCTTGCCAAAGGCTGCATTTAACGCAAATCCTCCCGTATGACTAAAACAATCCAACACACGTTTCCCATGTGCCATATTTCTCAATAACACACGATTTGCCTTTTGATCTAAGAAATACCCTGTCTTTTGACCATTCTCTACATCCACATGCAAATACAGTCCATTTTCTTGAATAATGGTTTTCGTTGGTAACTCCATACCTCTCCAATATCCCTTTTCCATAGGTAATCCTTCTTTTTCACGTACCTTGATATCATTTCTTTCATAGATTCCTTTTACATCTTGTCCATCATTCTGTAAAACCTCTAATAAAATTTCATAAATCATATCTTTGATTTTATCCAAACCATAAGAACTGATTTGACTCACTAATATATCGTTGTATCGATCAACCGTCAAACCAGGTAATAGATCTGCTTCTCCAAAGATCAATCTACAATTTGTAATATTATTTACTTCTAATGTTTTACGAAAGTCATATGCAAATTGAATTCTCTTCTTAAAAAAATCACGGTCAATCAATTCTTCTTGATCCTTAGAAAGAATACGTACAGTGATATGACTTTCCCTAGAAAGAAACCCAGTTCCCATATATTCCTTTCGAGTTGTCATAATATCTACAGGTGCACCATTTTCGATGTTGTCATCCACCTCCTGTGCATTGTTTTTATACATCCACATTTGCCCCTTACGAAGCCATGTTTCTCCTTCTTCACTAATTGTTATTTTAGGATAATTTCTATTCATCTCATACCTCACTTATGTTCGTACCCATTATAGCTTAAATTTAATCGTTTTTCCAATAGAAGTGTACGAACCCTAAAAGAAAAGCCCTTTACAAACTATTTTTGTACAGGGCTATCGCTTTTCTTTGAGAAAACAGAACAATTTCTTCCATTTGATTTCGCTTCATATAATGCTTCATCTGCATACTGTATAGCATGTTCTATCGTTTCAATTCGATTCAAAGAACCATACCAACCACCAATACTAACGGTTACATATTGCAATTCTACATCGCTACGAGCAAGATGTTTTTCTTTGATGGCTTCAAATACTTTCTGCGCAATCGCTTTAGGATCAAATGCACTCTGACAAATCTTTGTTACTAGGAATTCTTCCCCTCCATAGCGAATAGCAGAAGCCCCATAACTTTGACACACAGCAGAAAGTGTTGACGCAATAATCTTAAGACATTCATCTCCTTGTAAATGCCCATACAAATCGTTGTATTGTTTAAAGTAATCAATATCTACCATTAAGAACATTCCATGATACTCTTCCTTTTTACACTCTTCAAACAAAGGATACAATTGATTCGTTAAATAATGACGATTATACAAACAAGTCAATTGATCTTCTTGAACCAATCCTAACAAAAGATTGTTCTTATCTTCAATTTCTTCATATTGTTTATGAATAAGTTCTCGATCACAAAACTCTGTAACCGTACTTTTATAATAACGATAAGAAATAAATAAGGAAAGTACAGTGACAAAGATACTGTTGGTTAAGTTACCAAATGCAGTTTCGCTTGCTGCACCCGAATTCAAGATAATACAGGATAGTACTACCCATGCTCCACCAAAGATTGCTATGCTTTCAAAAGGATTCAACAATAACATTGCAGCTGTGGTAGGTATTAAATAATAGTAAGAACTTAATCCCTTTCCACCTTCTAATTCTAAGTATGTAATCCCCATAACCCAAATGCATAACATAATCGCATAGGTTCTTCTCAACAAGAAAAACACACGATACTTTCTTTTTCTAACCGTATAACGATAAGATACTAAAGCAATACACGTCACAACTAGTAAAAACACATATAAACTAAAAAAAGCAATATAGCGAGGATTGTGTACAGATAATCTCTTATTAACTAAAAATACGATAATCATAGAAAGCTGTATCAACGCAACTACAATCGAAATATTTCTTTCCGTAAAATATACTTTTGTAGGAATATATTGTTTAAATTGTTCCTTCTGTTCTGGCGTCAATTTATAGAATAAATTTCCCACTTTTTTCTTCCATTCCATTTACTTCATCTCCCCGTTTTATGTTTATAGTATACCGTAAATAAGGGGTCTTTTACAATGTTTTATTTTTATATTATTTCCTATCTAAATTCACCTATTGATAAATCATATTCAACTATGGATATACACATAATGTGACCTATAAAAAAACTTTTTTAAATTCCTTATAAAGCCCACACACTAGCTCGTATTTTCGATAAAATTCATTTTGCTCTATAAAGAAAATCCCTCCTAAAATTAACATATCAATCCTCTACATATTCCAATCTTCCTATAAATGCACTTTTACATTTACCATCCCAATAACTATTTTTCAATTGATTATTAAAAATTCATTCATAAATATTTTTCACTTCACTCAATCTAATTTTACAAAACAATAATGATCAATCATTCAAATATCTGTTTTCTATTTCATATTTTGTAGGTTTCATCCATTTCCAGGTCCATATTACCCAGATACCAATCATCACGAACTCTATGACTATAAAGAAAGCAATGATCGGTAGATTTTTGATAAACAGTTCAATATCAACAGAAGCTACATAAATGGACACAAACACTAGTGCTAAAAACATTGCTAATGTGGGAACACTAACTAAGTATGTTCTGATAAAACCATACATGTTTTCAGAACCATTCGCAGATATTCTTGCCATATATCTCATAGGTTTGCTATCATATTTTTTAAATTCAAAATATTTTTCATCTAGTTTTTCATTTTTTATTATATTCATTACCTTATCTACAATTTCTTGATCACTTAATTTCATATATTTTTTCATAATTTCGATATATGAATTTAAACTATTCAAAGATGCACCTTTTGGTCTAAAAAAGTGAAATGATGAAACTCTTAATAAATCACTTAAGTATTTTATTCTCACTTTATTATCATATAAATATATCTTTCCTCTTAGAAAAGAGCGTTTACCTTGTTTTAAAACATCATATTGGACAAGAAATAATAAATCTTCAAAAATTTCTATTGAATTATTTTTATCAAAATATGACCTTCCCATAAATCCATAAACCTTGTATATCCATAGTATATACATAATGCTCCCTCTAATTTAACTTTCTTAATGCATTTAAGTATTTATTACGCAGTTGATTTATTTTATCTTTTTATTTGAAAACCATTTATAGTTAAAATCTTTATTGTAATCATTACTCATCTCATAATCAGTAGGATGTAATATTTTAAATGTCCAAAATATCCAAACTGGAAAAATTAGGATAGATATCACAATAAGTGAAGCTACATCAAGCTTTAAGATCCCCAAAAATATTCCAAAAGGAGTTAAGCAAAGCGCTATTATATAAACTATCCATGCCAAAACAAATCCTGCACATAAATACGATAATGCAGTCTTCAACAATGGAAGTATAGCTGCATGATTATATCTCCATGCGCTATGTCTCGCAAGTAGTCTTGCAATTGTAAATTCGCACTTTTTATGTAAAAAATTGTTCTCATCATTTTCTACCTTTTTTATTTTTTCTTTAAATTCTCTTTCAATTTCATCTTCAGATAATTTAGAATATTTTTCAATTACTTTATGATAATGATGATTTGTTATTCTATTAAAATCTTTTGCAATTGGTTCACCATAAAAACCACTTATTTTGCTTACTCTAAGTAAATCACTTAGATATTTAAAATAAACCCTTCCTTCAAAAATATATGTATTGAAATCCACTATAGAATGTCCATCTTTTTCCAATGAATAGCATTGTGATAAGAAAATTATTTTTTCAATGTTAGAAACTTTTCTATTTATTAGATTTTTTTCTTCTCCCAACACCATATGTACATATGTATATGTATAATATAACTTTCGGTGACTGAGTAGATTTTCTTTAAAAATTTCATCTATTACTAATTTCCATTTTTTCATTTTTATTTCTCCCCTATTGCCTTTACAAAAGCACATACATTATTCCATGAACTTTCCAATATCCAATTTATAAAATCTGAAATCTTTGATTTTAAACCTAAAATCAAATCAAAAATATCCACACCTATTTCAAGTATCATAGAAACCACCCATGCAATTGGTCCAATTTAAAAATATCATAAATCACTTTTTATTCGTTAGTTTTTCTAACCCTTTTTGATTTCAAATAAGTATATATAGCAAACCACATGGTAAATAAAATGAAAATTCGATTTTTTTATTCTTAAATCCTCTAAGCCACCATTGATTTTTTTCCTACACAAACTTATTTATATAAATTTTTGATTTAAAGATCATTATTCATTTAAATATCCATTTTCAATCTCATAATTTGTAGGTCTTATCTATAAATATATCCATACCAAGTTTAACAAAATTAATACTGTTTCAAAAAAAGCTAAGAAAATATAAATATGAATATTTTTGAAATATGTGCTCATATGATATAGACACGTATAGATATGCATAAACTAACGTAAAGAACAATACAACCATCAGAATATCCAACACAAAAATTATAAAAAATGATTTCAGTTCCACATCATTAGCGAGCAGCCTAGCCTTACATCTCTAAATAAACATAATTACTTATTTTCAGGAGTTACAAGAGCATCTACATAATGTGTTTCTTCACCATTTTTATAAGTAATAACCAGTTTAAGCTTACTTAAATCTCTATCCTTTTCTAGGGATTTATCACTATAATCGGTTCTTGATTTAAATGGCCAAAGCATGTTCGTTGCTAAATAATAGAAAAGTTTTCCATTTTTTTCATAAGGTGCTGCCATAAATGTATCATAATTTACAGGCATATTAGTCCACCCTATTGATTCACCCGTTTTACGATCATAAACAGTAATCAGCAAGTCTGGTATCTTTTTTTTCGTTTTCTTAATAAATTGAATACCAGAATCATCAATTGAATTGAATTCAATATATTTGATATCAAATAGTTTGCCTCTAGAAATTTCTTGTCCATTATAAAATTCCTTTATTAGTTTTTGTTCTTCGCTTGTTATATCACTTATTTTATAAAGGGGGTACTTTGGATGGGCATAATCATCTAAAACCTTAAATAAAACAAATAGGGATATTACTATTAATAATAAAACAAATAATTTGATTTTAATATTTTTCATATAAATTTTTCCTTTACACTTTTGCTGTATAAGAAGTCTGCATGTCATCAAATTTAGAAGATTCATAATATTTAATATTTAAGAATGACTGTATACCTTACATAATTGCTAAATCAATTAATCTAAAATCAATAGTTTTTTCACATATCCCGATTGTTCATAAAGTCCACCTTTTTCAATTGCTTCCATAATAACTGTTTTATAAGCAACAAATTCATCATCATTCAAATTATATATAGATTGTAAATCATGATATTCTAAATCACATGGAATATGAAAAATTCGATCAAACTGTAAATACTCAATATTTTTACTATTTAATACTTCTTCAACTTCTAAACACCATCTAGAGAAATCACGCTCGAAAAGTAATCCATAATAATATGTAAGTAACTGCGCTTCATATTTACTATCAAAAGATAATTCACCTTTTATAGAGCTTAGATTTTCAAATACATCATTTTCTTCAAATTTTACAGTATGCGTTTCTTCAGAATCTCTATACCTTATAATTACTTTAATTTCTGTAAAATTTCCATATTCTTTAGTATTGGTAATAAATATTTCTTTTCTCAAATTTATTGAATGGTCTTTTAAAAAATCATTACCAACTATGAACTTGAGATACACTCTTTCATTACTCCAAAAATTATATGAGTTCGCTCCAAATTTCCCATAATTTCTTGTAATGAATGGTTCATCATTCTTCTTAACCGTTTGGATTTCAATATCACCTACATCTACATCAGTTTTCTTGACTATTTCTAGTATTGAATTTCTAGTTTCAAATTTATCAAAATAGGTATATTTCAAATCAAACACTTTACCCTTAGAAATATTTTTGCTATTTGTTGTATAGAATAAATCCAATGCTCTCTCTTCAGCTTTATCTGCTTGATTAAAATCTGTAATCTTAAAAGAATCAGTATAGCAACTTAACCACAGCATTAGCAAAGACAAAACACATAGACTTCCAATTACAAGATATTTAATTTTTTTCATTTTAACCCCTTCTATTAATCTATAATTTCAAGCACAAGCGAAAGATGCTTTTTACAATATTCAATCCTTTGTTATTGGTAAAGATATTATTGTATCTTATTTAAATATATTCTAGCATCTTCAACCATCTTCAAAGTATTTCCTTCCGAAATAATATAGTTAAAACGATTTATTGCTTCATCCATTTCATTCAAATGATAAAAACAAACCCCTCTTAAAAACTCTAATCGTATTTCGTTGAATTTGGTGGTATTTTTTGAAATTGTTTCGCCTATAGACAATGCTTTCTTGTACTCTTCCTCAAATATCATTTTTTTCATATCAAGTATTTTAATGTTATAGTCCCAACTTAATCCTTTATGTTTTTTAAATTTCCTCTCATTAAACTGTCTAGATTTTTCGTAAAATTTATAAAAATATTGTTTTTTATCAGACTCTGGTACTACCTCAATTTGTAAACTCATATAAAACAGATGTGAATTATACTGTTGATATTTATTCAACAAAGTAATTTTCTCTTCCAAACCACTTTCATAAAATCTTAATCCTATTGCATACGTCTTTAGTATTGCGTAATTCTTAGGATATTTAGCATTAAGATCTTTGCTAATCTCATAATACTGTTTACTATCACATCTATCACAGAGGATAGGATCAAAGATACTAATTAGGTTCAAATCAAGCACTATTTTACTTATATAACATATTAAAAATAAAAATATACATATAAATATCTTGATTATGAAGGGGATAACCAATAAATTAACAATCAAGATAGCGACTACAAACATAATAATAAGCAATAGCGAGAGACATCTTTTTTTCTTTATATAGATATTTACTTCTGGAGTCATTACATTATTTCTTCCTTCCTTCAAAAATACTATGCATTTTTGTATTGTTGACATAATTATATAGATAACTTCGAATAGTAAAATAGGCATCAGTGTAAGTGTTCCTATCATAGATAGAATAGGCCATATAAAGGTTGCAATTATAATCAGTAATATTCTATTTAATCTACTTTTAGTAAATATATAAAACCAAAATATACCATTTGCTATTCCCATTAAAAGTATAGATACTAATATAAATAAAATAAGTTCCATATTTTCTATAAGAATATATATACATATAGCTATAGAAAACATTACTAATAACAACTTAAAGTTTTGTATAATATATTCATTCTTCATCCATCTATACCTATTGATCCTTTCTTGTTAGTGCGAAATTGAAGCTGTTTAAACTACCATTAAAAATGCTTTCCAATACTATAGATTCATTCGTAGGCTAGTAAAGTCTTATTAAGCTTTGATTCTTTATCTGTTATCACCACAAACGAAGATAGATAATTTTCGCTGTTATTTAAAGTATATTTTATTGTATCGATCTCTAATTTTTTTCCGTCATATGTTACATTTGATATCTTATTATTTAAAACAATCAAATAATAATTTTTTCCATGTCCATAATCTTTATCTTCATTATCAAAAATATGATATTCGTTTTGATAAAATATTGGTCCAACTACATTGAATCCATCAGGATTTTTCTTGGTTCCAATATTCTGAAGAACCATCAGTAAATATTCTTCTCCCTCTTGTTCTACTTTCGCAATAGCATAATAACCTATATTAGGAATATTCCTCTCGAAAATCATTCCTTTATCAAGTAAATCGCTATCACCACAATAATTTGATAAGAGCATTTTCAAATTATTAACAGAACTATCATATTTAATACTACATCCTGCTAAAGCTAAAACTAATACAATTAACAATATTTTCATACGATTTTGTATGATACTCTTGTGTACTTGATACATATATCATAATTCTCCTTTTCTCTTCTTATGTTTATTATTCAAAAGATATTGTGTATTCTTAATTAGAAATAATTTTATTAATTACAAAGAACTGTTCCATCTAACTTTTTTACTTGCAAAATAATCACTATTTATCGTGCTGACCAGTTTTTCAAATTCAAATATACACACTAGAATGATGGAGTTGTTTTATATTTATTTTTATCTCCTTCAAATGTAACTATATACTTTATATGCTTTTATTTTTGATTAATAATCTCAAAAGCCTCTGCGTTTCTTCACAAAACATCATATTTTAAAGGTTACTTCCATATAAAAATTCATATTGAATTCTCAAATACCTCCTTCTGCATTGTAATAAAAGTAAAGGCCTAACTGAAAATCTTATTAATTTGCTTTATATGGTGGTACTATGTCAAGAAAAAGTACCATAACAATTTATATTTCTTTACATTTATTCTATAAAGAAATGTGAAGAAATTTTCTTGGTGCACTTTTGAGACTATACCAATACAATTTGACATTTTTCTATTACTTCATTCCTCTTAAAATTAAGCAAAATTTTTAATTACTTCTCCAGTTGCTAAACCTGTAGCATATTCCGCTAACAACGGTCCTGCAGTGGCGAAGGATGATGCTATAGCAGGGAAAGCGACAACGGCTCCAACTATCAATACAGCGGCTAAATATTTGTTAAGTCCTATACTAAAATAGTTTTTTACAGAAATATTTTCGTTAACTTTATATGTGGCACTTACTTCTACAGTATCGTTCGCAAATACATTAATTGTTTGATAAGTATATTTAGCAGCAAAGGATGTATCACCACATTTTGTATTTATCGAAAAATTCATACTTCCCCAGCTACCAAAACTTAAACTTCCTCCAAAATTACCTAACAGCGTCTGAACAGAATCCAAACTTATATCGAAACCCAAATCAAATTTATTGTTTAATGTAAATCCTGCGTTTTCAAATTTACTTGCTTCATGACCTGTCATATAAAATTTTGAAAGTACACTTTTACCAATTTTCAAAATAAACACACCATAATTTTGATTAACAGTAGGTAAATCATAAGAAAATTTGAAATAAGTATGAACTTTTCTATCATTGGTCTTTTGCCTGTTTTTTTCAGGACAGATTACCTCAATTCTAGCTTTCACAATTTTATTTTGGGAACTTCCACCACTATTTCCGATTGCTGTATTTTTTCCACTTCCGCTGGTTGTTGGCTTAGGTTTGTTTTGTTGTGCTTTTTTCATGTCCGCTTGGAACACTATTCTATTAGTAATATAAGTTGGTCTTTCCCATATTGGTTTTTTTGCTAACCATTTCTTAAAATCCTTATCACTCATAGTTAGATAATTTAGAGCGCTTGCAACTCCCGACGCTGTTCCCACTCCCACTGGTGGGCATGTAGTTGCTTTATTTCCATCCTTATCTACATATTTATATGGGTTACTTAAAGTATATACATATTTGTTCTGTGATGCAACTTGTTCTTTTTCACCGCTGTAATTATTATCGATTTGTACAAATCTAGATACGCTTGGATCATAATACCTCGCCCTTAAATAAATTAGACCACTTTCATCTAACATTTCTCCATTATAGCCATTTCCTGACGTAATATCATTTGTTGCTCCGTAATCACTGTAGTTGATTTTCTTAATATTAGTATCATCTACTTTTGCAATAATGCTATTATTAAGTCCACTAACGATATTTACTTCATCAGTCTGTAATAAAGTATCTCCATACACATGGATTGTGTCTTCTGCTTGTAATACTTCACTATACTCCATACTTCTATCCACTGTATAATCAATAACTTCTGGTTCTTTAAAATAAGTTACATCATAACTATCGCTTAATACACTTGTACACACATTTTGATTATGTTGTTTCTTCTTTGCTTGTTCTCTTAGATTTTTAAATGTATCTTCTATTTCTAAATTTCCAACAACGTCTAGTGGTTCGCTATAATTATACCATTGATCATAGTGATAGTCTTTTGTGTCTGTAATTACTTGTTGAATCCTTTCTTTTTCTGCATCATAAGTATATTCGTAAGTAAATTGTCCTTGTTCTAATTTAATCAACTGATCAAGATCATCATATGTGTAAATATCAATTCTTCCATCTTCATTCACTTTTTTGGACACATTCCCATTATCGTTATAACTATATTTTATAATTCCTTCTTTTGTATCTATAGTGGCTACTTGGCCTTTTTCATTATATTTATATGTTTTCTTCCCATCATTTGAAGAACTACTTACTTGATTACCAAATAGATCTTGTTTATATGTAGTATCTACCTTTTTACCATTTATATATTTATGACTTTCTACCAACTCATCATAACCATCATATACATATGTGTTTTCTTTACCGTCGATGATTTCTTTTACAATGTTATCATTAGCATCATAAGTATACGCTGTATTTGCAATCACATTGTTATTTTTAGATACAGTTTGAGTTGCGATTCTTCCCATATCATCATATGTTTTTTGTGTGATAATATCATTTTGGGTTTTACGCGTAATTTCATTTCTTTCATTATACTCGTATTTAGATATTAATTTGTCATCTTTCAGAACTTTTTCTAAGGCTCCTTTTTCATTATATGAATATTTTATTTCTATCCCTGCATATTCCTTTTGAATTAGTTTGTTATCATCGCTGAAAGTATTCTTAACTTTTTTACCGTTAGTATCAACAGTTTCTACTTTATTGTTAAATGCATCATATACATTTTTGATCGTACCTTCTTCGTTTGTAGATGTTAACACATTTCCTCTTGCATCGTATGTAAAAATATTCTTGTTTTCTGATAGTTTATTACCTAGATTATCATATTTATAAATGATAGTATTTCCATCTGGCTTGATTTGTTCTGTTTTACGATTGAAGTTATCATATGAATATTTACTTGTATACCCATTTTCATTTTTCTCTGCTACTAAGTTACCTTCCAAATCATATGTATATTCAGCATATTTATTATTTATGTTTTTTGATGTTACATTGTTTGCTTTATCATATGTATAGTTAACATAGCGATCCTTATGATTTTGAACTTTCAAAACATTATTTAATCCATCAAACTCATACAATGTTTTAAAACCATTTTTATTTATTTCTTCAACGGTGTTATTATTAGCATCATATTTCTTTTCTTCAAAACAACCATTTGCATCTATCTTTTTCAGGACGTTGCCTGCCTCATCGTATACGACACTTTGATACACAATAAATTCTCCTGATTTATTAGCAGAAGGTACTTCAACTTGAACTAGTCTATTTTCTTGGTCAAACTTCTTTCTAATTTCTGCTCCATTATCGATAACCTTTATTTCATTTCCATTTGCATCGTAGTCTTTTGTTGTTTTTACATTCCCATTAACCTTTACTTGCAAGAGATTGTTGTTCGCATCATATGTATTTTCTGTTATCAGCTTTTTATTATCAATCTGTTTGATAATGTTTCCATCTATATCATATTCTTTTGTACTAACAAAACCTTTTTCATTAGAATAAATAACTTTATTGTCATCATTATATTTGAAAATTGATTCGTTTTTATTCGCATCATAACTTTTAATAATTTGATTAAATTCATTATATACATTTTTAACTTGTACTACATTATTTATTTTTGTTTCAGTTAAACGACCAAGTGTATCATATTCATGAATGGTAGTCTTTTTTCCATCAACTTCTTTGATGATACTTCCCAATGAATCATATTCTTTTACATTTACCTTTCCATTTGGGCTAGTCGTTTTTATTTCTCTACCATAACTATCATACTCATATTCTGTTACTCCACCATTAGCATTAGTTTCTTTTATTTTTTGTTTTCTATCATTATATTCTAAAGTTGTATTGTAATTCCTTGAATCGATTACTTTTACTAATAATAAATCATCATTATATTCATAAGTATTTACAAACCCTCTTTCATCCACATCCATTTCTTTAAGACCAACTTCATTAAATTTTGTCTGTCTTGTATTACCTGAAGCGTTGGTTTCTTTTATGACATTTCCATAAGCATCATATTCTTTAGTTGATGTGTTTCCGTTTGCATCTGTTGATGAAATTGCTTGATTTTTTGCATCATACCCTGTTTTTGATGAATTACCTAATGCATCAATCGTTTCAATTGTATTTCCATTTTTATCATAAACCTTTTTCGTGGAAGTGCCATTACTATGATTGATAACTTCTATTATCTTGCCATTCTTATCATAAACATTTTCAATGATCTTATCTCCCTGTTTCACCTCAATAAGACGTCCCATCACATCATATGTATTTATTGTCTCTTTCCCTAGTCCATCTTTACTTTCTATCACATTTCCTTTTGCATCAAAAGTTGAAGTAGTAATAGTACCATCAAAAGCATTCGTTTTTATTATTTGATCACGAACATTGTAAATATATGTCTCTTCACGTTCATATGCATCAATTGCTTTTATCTTACGATTATCATTATCATACTCATAAGTCGTTGATAATCCTTCACTATCTTTTTCTTCTATAGTATTGCCATACTGATCAAACACCATAAATGTTGTTAATCCAGTTAGTTCATTCGTTTTTTCGATCACGCGATCAAAGTCATCATATTTTGAAGATGTAATAGATTCTAATGTCTCATTGTATATTTCTCGTCCATATGAATCATATTCCTTCTTTTCAATCGTTTTTCCTTCAATAATTACCTCTACCATATTTCCAAATTCATCATATTTATATTCTGTTTTGCGATTATATGAATCTTTACTTTCTGTGACTTGCCCTTTTTCATTATAAAAATATGTTTTTATACATCCTAATGCATCAGTTTCACTTATCAATTGTCCTAGTGTATTATATGCTTTTGTTTCTGTGTTGCCATTTTTATCTGTAACGGACAAAACATTTTGTAAGCCATCATATTTAGTAATAGCACTATTTCCTAATGCATCTGTTTCCTTTATCACATTTCCATCAAAATCATATTCTTTTGAAGAAACATTACCTAATGCATCTATTGTTGTACATAATTGACCATACACATCATATATATTTTTTGTAATAGCTCCATTTTCTTTTGTTACAACTACATTTCCATACTTATCATATGCATTTTCCACTGTTAAAACAACACCATCACTATATGTTGAGGTGGTTTTAATTTCACGACCATATTCATCATATTCGTGATCAATACTTGTTCCTTTAGCATCTACTTCATTTATAAGTAACAGATTTTTATATGTTTTTGTTTCGATTGACCCATTTGGATTTTTCTTTTCGATTTCTCGATTCATTTCATCATATTTATATGTGGTAATGAGCCCTTCTTTCGATATCTCTTTAACAACATTACTATTTTGGTATTCTTTTATTTCTTCATTACCATAAGTGTCTATTGTTTTTATTACATTTCCTTCTCCATCATATTCGTAAGATATTGTATTTCCATAAACATCGGTTTCTGTTGAAGTTCTACCATAAATATCATAAGTATATGATTTTGTAAGTCCTTGTTCATCCGTTTCTGTGACTACCTGATTAATTTCATTATAAGTGCTTTGCACTATCAAGTTACCTTTTGTAGAACTCAGTAAGTTATTATTTTTATCATATTTATTATTTGTTATTCCGCCTATACGATCTTTATATTTTGCGATATTTCCATTACCATCATATCCCCATTGTTCATTAGTACCATCATGATAATTCTTTTGTGTCATTTGATTATTGGAATTATAAACATATGTGGTAATCTTTCCTTGATTATCACTCTCTTTCAATGTATTTCCATCTGAATCATACTCAAAATTTTCTATTAATCCATTGTCATAGGTGATAGAAGCAATCATATTACCTGTATAAGAATATGATTTACTTACACCCAATTGATTAACCTCAGTTAAAACCCTACGTTTATCATCATAGGTATATACAATTTCATTATTTTGATTGTCTTTTGTTGAAGTGAGATCGCTACCTGTGTATGTTTTATTAGTTACTTTTCCATCACGTTCTTTTTCATATATAACGTTTCCTAATGCATCATATCTATATTCTTCGTAGGTCCCATCTGGATACTCTGTTTTTAACAAATTTGTTTTGTCATATGTATATTTTGTAACGTTACCATCTTCATTGGTCATCGAAGTAATATTACGGTAAGAATCGTATGTATATGCCGATGTAATTACACCATCTTGAGTTATAGCTAAAGTATCATAATTACTATCAAAAGTATATTCTTCCACGCTACCATCGCCTTTTTTAATAGTTGTCTTGTGATCTCCATAAGTAAGTGTTGATGTATTTCCATTTCCATCGATTTGTTTAGTAACCCTACCTTCACCATCATATGTATTTTGAGTTACAGTATTATTATTTTTATCAATGATAGAGGTTAGGTAATTATTCTTATCATAGGTATATTTTTTAGAGTTACTATTTGCGTCTATAAACTCAATTAAGTTTCTTTTATCATCATATTTATACTGTACTTTTTTATTGCTTGGTAATGTAATCTCTTTTACTAATTTATTATCATTATATAAAAGTGTAATGGTTCTTTCACCAACTTTAATAGATGTTATCAATCCATAAGTATCATAATTAATCTTAGTTATAATACCTTCTTTCGTGATGATTTGATCTAAATATCCATATACATCAAATTGGTAAGTTGTTGATTCATTTAAATCTTTAATCACTACAACTTCTCCAGATTTAGATACTTCTATTTTATCTCCTTGTTTAGCTTTAAAATTAGCACCATCTTTTTCAAACTCATAAATTCTACCATCTCCTGCAAAATATAACATATTTCCATTTTTATCATAAGAAATATAACTTTCTATTGATGTTGTAAAACCATTCCCAAACATATTGGAAAACTGTGGTCCCGTAGAATTATAATACCTTGTAAAATTAAATTCTTCTGCAGCCTTTATGGTAAAATCTGTTCCTTCATAATAGTAATTTCCAGTAGTCGAATTAACAGGATCAATGACAGGACAAATTCCACCTACACAGTTTGCCCCACGATCAACATATTTTGCCTTATACTCTATAGTTCTTACAGGTGGTGTATAGACATCAGAACTAACTTTATCATTATTTTTATAAAATCGCAGTAATAAAATATCGTCTTCTTTAATAGTATTTGTAGCTAGGTTATTATCAATTTTGATTGCATCAATAGGAATCCCATAATAACTTGCAATATTTTTCAAGTTATCTCCAGCTTTAACTTTATATTTAATAAACGCGTCTGTCCTAAATTCCTTTGTGCTTATGTTAGAGCCTATTTTTGTTCTTACAATATATTCATAAGGCTTATCAAACTCAAGAATACTGTCTTTATAAATATATTCAGTCGTATAATTCACTTTATCTTTAGGGTAACTTTGCGTATCTGCAATGTGATTTGTAATATAAATTGGATCGATAAAATATTTATTTACATTACCTTTTGATGTTTCAGTTTTGATTACCTTGTCTTTTCCTTTTTCTACTAATTCAAACAACATTTGTGAATCGGGTTTTGCAACACCATCAAAGCTAAAGGCTTCAAATCCTTTATTTAGGATAGAAAATATTCGCATTTCAGTATCAAATATATCAATTGGAAGATTTGGATCCACATCGAAATCATCCCTATACTTAATAGTGATGGAAGGACGATCAGTCGCACTACTTTCCCCGAGAAAAACATTAGGCAAATAAGATGCAGATTCGTTAGTTGCCTTTAACTCGATTGTGTTATTCACTCCTTTATAGATATCAGTAATGTAAGAAGTTACATCCAAAGATTTAATTCCTTCACTCGAACCGATATCTGTTGTAGAAACTGGTGATACACTAGGTTTATTGTTCCAATTAATTGAGGATGGATCCACATAACCTGTTGTTTTACCAATTTCAATTGTATTCCACTGATTTGAATAAGAAAGTTTTTTTGTCAAGTTTAGCGTTGCTTCAACAATTTTTTTATTGTTACCAATGCTTATTGGTGCAATATGAATATATGTTCTTGTAACTCCAATTGGATACCCCAATCCTGAAATCATTCCATTTTCGTAACCTACAAACAAATCGTAATATTGACTCGTTGTAGTTGGATATAAGGATCGATTATACGAGGATTCAACGGATAATTTAATGCTCTCATCTGCTGTCCTTGTACTCATCGTTATTGGATAAACACGATCAATAGCATTAGTCCATTCTGTTTCTAAAGATAATGAAACTATGATTTCTTCATCTTGTTCTTTGTAAGAAAAACCTGGTGCTTTTGCCACATTGTTTGCATCATACATGATCGGTTTTGTATAGCTAAATACTACTTCATCCTTATTATTGGAAAAAGTTAATGCATCTACTTCATCCTTAACATTTAGGTCTCCTTTATTGATTTTAAACATTATTTCTTCAGTAGTTGTAAAACCGTTTACATAGAAATTTGTAGATACTGAATTTCCATGCAAACGATATTCCATATCAATATTATTGTATGCTTCACTATATAAAATAACATTTTCCTTCGTTGTATATGTGGATAAATTTGCACTGTCATTAGTGATTTGCAACTCTTTTTCAGAGGCGTTTTTTATTGAAGCTTTTGTATCATGTATACTAAAAGTATACAGTCCATCTTTATTTTCATATATAGGGTTACTTCTTGTTTTAGCTACATTTTCTAACGTATTATCAATATCTACAAATTGTTTTCCCTCTTTCTTATGTACTGGTTCAAAAAATGTTTCTTGTACATAAGTTCCATCTGGTAACTTATATGTTTTGCTACTTTCTGTTCTCTTCTCTTTTTCTTCGTAGCTAGAATCATATTTCTCATTTGCAATGTTGAGAGCCGGTTCTTTTTTCAGAATTTCTTTTTCATCACTTGATACCCCTTTGTTTTTTGACAAATTGGTATCATTGATATTTCTCCCATAAAATTTTCCTTTTGTATCTGCAAGTTTCACCTTTCCAATTTCATAAGCAGCAACATCCATTGCTCCAGACATCGCTTGAAAGATCATGATTGCAGTAAAAAAACTAGCTGCTAGTTTTCTCCAGTTTTTATTCCAAAATCTATGTATATTCTTTTTCATGTTTACTTCCCTTTTTCACCTTTCATGCACTTACCATCATATAATTTCTTATATTCCTTAAAAGACTTTTCCATTTTATCAATCGTTGTATCATCTTGATTATCCTTAAAGCCTTCCAAATCTTTAAGAAATTCCTTTTGATAGCTCAATACTGTCTCAAATTCTTTCTTGTTTTTCTTTTCAAGGTATTTATTTTGATCTTCTAATCTAGTGATGTAGTCATTGAGGTCTTTAAACCAGTCTTCACTGCATAGGTCTACTCTACTCATTAACTGATTTAAAATATTGATGTTTTCATTTGTAAATGTACAAATGTTTTCAATCTTTTCTTCTTTCTTTTTTTCTTTTTCTTTTTCGACTTCATTGTTTTGACATGCGTTTAATCCAAAAAAGAGTAAAATAAGCACTAACACTGCAATTAGTACTTCCCTTACTCTTATTTTAAAATATTTACATGTAAATAAAATTCTATTCATTTGTTTCTCTCCCTTTCACACTCATGCCTTTTGCTAAGACAAGATAAAAAGAAGAATAAAATAAACTATAGCCTATCGAATAATATAATCCTGTAAGGTTGTATAAGAATGTTGTAATAAACGCAAGGAATAATAGAGCGGTTAGAATAATCGAAACTTTATGGTTTCGTTTCATTTCATCTTCTTCTATTATTTTTTCCTTTGTTGGATGAGGAGCAAACAATAAGATAAACGCAACGCTTAACAATACGATACCAAAGATTACTACATTGGATAGTCTATCTATTGTTAAATGTATGCATAGTATCATTGCTATAGATATTAGTAAACACGTAAATTCATGTTTCGCATGATATCCTCCCGTATAGGAACGTAAGAGCGTATAACACAATAAAAAGATAAGTAGTTCCCATACTCTTCCAAGCAAAAAACCTAAAGCAAGAATACTGCAATAATGCATAAGTTTTAAAAACATCAAGTATATACCATATTGGTATAGCTCGATATCTTCATCTTCCACAAGATGATTCTTATGCATATATTGCAGTATTTTGTTTATGACAATGTTCATTACTTTTTACGTTTGAACTTTGTTAGATTCTTAGGTGCTTTGGGTTCATAACAAAACCAAATACATTTTGCATTTGCTGCTTGTTTTAAATTTCTTTCTGCACCTTTTTTTATTACATTCATCACATTCTTCTTTATTTCCATAGTATATTTTTCTCCCTTTTCATGACAAAAGTATAGCAATATAACTATGTTTAAAATTGTGACCATGTAAAATTAGGCGTTTTTCATGTATAATTAGACATATTTCATTACATTGTAAACATGATGGTGTTGCTAAACATTAAATCCTCATCAATTTCAACAACCATATTAGCATCGTAGTTTTTTAGGACTTGCTCTATATTCTGTAACCCTAAACCTGAGTGTCCCTTCTTATTTGTAAGTATTTTTCCTTTATTTTTCTGCAATGTATTCATACAAGGATTCATCTCACATATCAATAAGAAATCATAAACTTTTCTTATATTAATATCAATGAGTCTATCTTTTTCAGGCACTTCTTTGACCGCATCAATTGCATTATCTAAGATGTTTGAAAAAATAGTAATAATATCAAAATCTTTAATGAAACTTGTATCAACGTGATCAATATGAAATCTGATTTCAATTTTATACTTGGAAGCTTCTTCAATTTTTTCTATAAATAATATATTTAAAATTTTTCTATCGATAATTACTTTCGTTGTTAGTTGATCGATTGTATTTTTGACTTCGTTTAAGTATTCTTTTTCTTCTACGCCTGTTTCTTGAACTGCCTTTTCTAATACCTGTAAATGATTTTTTATATCATGGAGAATTCTTCTAGTTTGTTCTTCTTTTTCTTCTAGGGAATGATAATGCTGGAATAGCATTCTTGATTTTTCGCTCATCACATACAATGACTTTTCTAGTTCATTCTTTTGAGAAAGAGCCTCTAATGTTTTAATATACCAAATGTTAATAAGCATGAATCCCAATACCACTGTAAAGAAAAAAAGCTTTATGTTCCCATTTACATCATCACTAAATAGCGTGAATAAATATGTTACCAAAATACTAGATATAGATACAAAAAAATATGAAAACAAATCTTTTTTCGATAACGTATGTATTTCTTTTTTAAGAACGAAATTTTTTAGAATATTATATGCAACAAATTGCATTAAGGATGCTGTAACCATCTTAAGATTCGTTACAAAAAAAGAATTAGCATTTTCTTTAAAACTGAAAATAGCTTCTAAAAGGATGTAGCTTAAGGTATCAAGTAATAAAAATACAACTAAAAAGAATGATATATTAAGCAGTATATCTTTTGGATTTTTCAATTCAAATACGACATAGTTCAATAGTATAAAAATCATAAGATAAGCTAACAAATTAAAGGTTGCATTATGCATTAGATTCACTACTACCATAAAAATTGTCGCACATAATAAGAACAGAATCGAGAAACTGCCCTCATACCTTTTTTTATATTTGATAGAAAAGAAGTTAAATATAATTAAATTTGTAATGAAATTTGTTACAGTCAAGGTTATTACTATCATTGTAGTTTCCAACATTTATACCTTCAACTTTCTTATTTGGTTTTTTAAAAATATTGTATAGGATTCTCTAAACTCTTTTGCTTTATACTTTGTCATGGGAATCGTGTGACCAGTATGTAGGACTATTTCTTTGGTTTTCATAGTTTGTACTTGTGAAAAGTTAACAATAAAAGATGCATGTGGAATGCCAAACCCATATTGTTTCATACGCTCTGATAACTCTCCTATCGTTCCATAAAATTGATAGGTCTCTTTTTTTGTCACTAATTGAATTTTCCGATTGGTTGATTCAAAATATAGTATATCGGAAATATCAAAACTCATTGCCCCCTCTTTCATTTTAAATGAAACAAATATATGCTCTTTTTTCTTATCGCAATACTCTTCTACTTTTTCTAACACTTCGAAAATTGCTCTTTCTGTAAAGGGTTTATCTAAAAAATTAAAAACGTGTAGTGGATATGCATCCATTTTATACTTTTCATGCGCTGAAATCATAATAATCAAAACGTCGTGATCTGTTTTTCTAATCTCGAATCCAGTCTCTATTCCATTGAGATGTTCTAACTCGACATCCAAGAACATAGCATCGAAGTGTTGCTCACTATTCAACAATGCCTCTCCAGACTCAAAATAAGATATGGATACCATATCCTTTTGATGATAATATTTTCGACATACATCTTCGATAAAGCTAGCAATTTCTTTTTGATCATCACATATAGCTATTTTCCTCATATCTCATCCCCCTATTTGATAATAATATGAATACTGTTTTGTATTTTCTTACTCATATTATAACAAAAATTCGTTCCATAAGGAAAATATAACGCATCTGTATATGACCCATTTATTTTACAATACTTTTACTAATTTTCTTGGTATCCTTGTAAAATTAGGCATATTTCATGTATATTTAGATGTTTTAGTGGAATTTTTACTGCCTAAAACTATGATTCCTTAATTTGTTGTAATCGAGTAGGAGATAAATAATTATTTTATTTATCGTCCTCTCACACCACCGTACGTACGGTTCCGTATACGGCGGTTCAGCATATTTTATATAGAATTGTTTCGATAGAGGGTTTCCATTGCTAGGAATCCTCTTTTCTCTAGAACTTTATTAGGAACCGCTCTACACATGATGAATGAACTTGCTACTCTGGCATACCCTTTTCGCGTGTTCGCCCATTCCCATGCTTTGCTTTTACTTATTCCTAATTTCTTTAGTGCGTTATATTTTGTTTTGATTTTCTTCCATTGTTTCCATATACATATTCGTAATCGATTTCGTACATATTCATCCGTTCTCTTACATAGCACTTTAATACTTCCTATTTTGAAGTAATTAAACCATCCTCTAAACAAATACTTCAATCTTGTGAGTCTTTCATCCATACTCATCGCATTACTTCTTAATGTTATGGTTTTGATTTTCTCTCTTAATCGTTGTATTGCTTGTTTGCTTGGTTTTGCTTTGTATAAATAGAGTTGCTTTTCTTTATAGAAGTTGAAGCCTAGATAATTTGTATCTTCTGGTCTTCTTACTTTGCTCTTTGTGACATTCACTTTCAAGCGCAGTTCTTTCTCTAGAAAATAAGTGACATTTTTCATCACTCTATTTGCAGCTTTCTCTGTTCCTACGAAGATTAAACAGTCATCTGCGTATCTCACAAATGGGAGTCCTCTACTCTCTAGTTCCTTATCAAGTTTATCTAGTATAATGTTCCCTAGTAGCGGAGATAGATTTCCGCCTTGGGGTGTTCCTATTACTGATTCCTTATATTCTTCGTTTATCATGATTCCACTTTGTAGATATTTTCGTATAAGCGATATAACATCTCCATCTTTTATGGTATCTGATACAATCTGTATTAACTTATCATGATTCACTTTGTCAAAGAATTTCTCTAGGTCAATATCTACTATCCATTCTCGATATTGATTCATGTACTCCAATGCTTTTTCGATTGCCATATGCGCACTTCTCATTGGTCGAAATCCGTAACTTGTTTCACTAAACTGCTCTTCATATATCGGTGTTAGTATTTGTGATATCGCTTGTTGTACCATTCTATCTATCACTGTTGGTATCCCCAACATACGTTTCCCTCCAGTTGCTTTTGGTATTTCTACTCGCTTCACTGGTTTTGGCTTGTATGTTCTTGTGCGTATCTCTTCTTTTAACTGTTCTCGATATTCACTCGTCATAACGTTCTTTAGGTCCATGGTTGACATCTTGTCTACCCCATTTGTTCCTTTGTTCTTTACGACTTGTTGAATCGCCTT
>NZ_JBSPFA010000008.1:0-103390 GCF_053848885.1 Amedibacillus sp. YH-ame10 | reverse complement strand
AATTTATTTTAGATTAGACTTTCTTTTCATCTATCTTTTTAAATTAGCTACCTTGTTAGTTCTTTTTATCGTGTCTTATTTTTTTTCATGTTTTACTTGACAAGTTCATAGTTGGTCTCCTTTCATCACTATATGAAAGTATAAGGAGAGTCATGCCTTAAAAATTCCAGAAAAAAAAGCTGATAGTTCAGCTTAATCGTTTTGTGCCCATTCAGGAACTTCATTCCCTCTTCTTAGTAATACTGCTTTTTGGAATTCGGTCTGGTTCAAGAATTCAAGAATATCGTTTTCTTCTTCTTCACTGCACCCAATCACTAATTTTACTTCACAATCTTTCTTTAAAATATCTGCACTTACTACAATTGATTGTACTAATGTAGATTTTTCACTACCTCTGAACACATCAATTGGAGATTGATCAGATCCTGTTGTATCGTTTAGATATCCATAGTCCACTGGGTATACAAGGTTACTGTATTTGTAGTGACTTGAATTTCTAGGACGATCTACCACCAATTTTGATGATAAAAACAGGGTATCTAGCTTCTGCCAGAAAAAAGCATTATTTTCGAATGAATTCATATTTGTTCCTCCTTTAGAATTTTACTATTACATGTTCTCTGCCAATGTCTTGTATGCATTTGCATCCAGCCATTGCCATTGCTTCCTTTAGTTCTAACTGTATTTTTTCCATATATGTCTTGATGCCATCACTTCCATCCCCAATCACAGCTTGTGATACAGGACGTCCAATCAATACACCATCGGCACCTAAGGCCAAAGCTTTAAATACATCATTCCCTGTACGAAATCCTCCATCAACAAACACTTTCATGCGTCCATTCACAGCTTGTACGATTTCTTCCAAGACTTCAATACCCGATAAGCAATCATCTAGTACACGTCCTCCATGATTAGAGACAATAATACCATCAACGCCTGCTTCTAGTGCTTTCATTGCACCTTTTACACTCAGGATACCTTTTAAAATAACTGGTACACTAGACATACGTTTTAATTCTTTTAACTCTTCTACATTTTTAAATCCAACTGGAGTAGCACTGTCTCTAAGGTTAATCAAACCACTCGCATCTATATCAGAAGCGATGGCAAGTGCATTTCCTTCAGCCGCAAGATCGATTCGCCATTTCATACCATCACCACTCCAAGGTTTGATCGTAGGAATGCCATATCCTTGATTCTCTTTCACAATTTTCATTGGACCACAAAATAATTCATCGTCCTTACCATCTCCTGTAAATGCCAACGTACCAGCTTGTAAACAACCTTCTACAAGTTGTTTCGTATACGTTAAATCATCAAGGTCAGCTCCATAATTCTGCTTGATGCCACTGATTGGTGCCCCATACACAGGAAGTGAAACAGAATGACCAAAAAAATCTGCAGTTGTGGTAATCTCTGTATTATCACTGATTGTATCCATTGTAATAAAGATATTCTTTAACATATCCACATTTCGAACAAATGCGCTCCCACTCCCTTTACCACCAGGTCCAGGAGTTTCCCCTCGACATGCGGCGCCATTACAAACAGGACAGCATCTGCACTTTTCACAGCGCTGTTTTGCGCTCGCATACACCTCTTGCCAATTCTTCATTCTTACACATCACTTTCTAAAATAGCTATGTTAAAAACATACTTACCCATATATTATACTGTTTATGAAACAATTTATCAACACCTTAATTTATTTTCATAATATCTTTCATTTTTAATCATCATTTTGATACATGTATGTTTCATTTGTATAAAATAAGAGAATAAATGAGGTTCATCTATTCTCTTACTTCGTTCTTTAATTTGGTATACTCTTAGACATTTTCTTCTATAAAATTCCAGAATTCATCAGGATTTTCACCATCATATCCTTCAGACTCCTTTTTCTCTTTTCCATTTTCAATAATGTAAATATGAGGAATCTTAGATGGGTTTGTGAGATGCTTCTCTAGCATATCGATATCACTATACAGTGTAGTCGTATCTTCTGACTTTAATTCTATACGATAAAACGATACCCCTTGATCTGCAACGTTTTTCTTTAATTCTTCTTTCAAATCTTCACAGTGTGGACATGTATCTAAAGAAACGATGAGAACAAAGCTTTCTTTATTTTCAATTTTCTTAACAGCCTCACTCGCTGTAACATCATAAACTTTTCCACCTTTTTCTTTTGGGGAAGAACATCCTGTTAGCACAATAAGGCAACAGAAGAGTGTTAATGCTATTTTTTTCATGGGTTCACCTCTATTTTATGTTTGAATCTGCTTTATTATAACCTTATTATCTCCGTTATTCAACTTTTAATGCACGCATAGAATTTAAAACCGCCAATAAGGTAACTCCTACATCCGCAAAGACTCCCATCCACATATTTGCAAATCCAAATGCAGTAAAGATTAAGATAATTGCTTTTACACCGAGTGATATAATAATGTTTTGCCATAAGATACGCATCGTCTTTTTAGAGATGCTCATAGCAGTTGCTAAAGAAGAAGGATCATCTTTCATCAAGACCACATCTGCAGCTTCAATCGCAGCATCACTTCCGATACCACCCATGGCAACTCCAATATCCGCCCTAGCAAGTACAGGGGCATCATTGATACCATCTCCAACAAATGCTAATTTATGTTCTTCACCCATTTGTTCTAATAACATTTCGACTTTTTCTACTTTATCTACAGGCAATAATTGCATATAAACTTCATCAAGCCCCAATATAGAAGCTACATGTTCTCCTACCTCTTTACGGTCTCCACTTAACATCACAGTCTTAGAAACACCAAGTTTCTTTAAATCTTGAATTGCTTGTTTGCTTGTTTCTTTTACTACATCATCGATTAAAAGGTAACCCATATATACATGATCTTTCGCAACATGTACAATCGTTCCTGTTTCTTTGGTATCTTGAAATTCAATATGATTGGCTTTCATCAACTTATGATTTCCTACTAGGACAATGTTTCCATCTAGCTTCACTTGAATCCCTTGGCCAGCAATTTCTTCATATTGTGATAAACGTGTCGTATCAATTTCTTTTCCATATGCTTTTGCAATAGATAACGCAATTGGATGGGATGAATGACTTTCACCATATGCAGCTAACTGTAATACTTCTTCTTTTGTTGCGTCTTGTACATAGATGTCACGTAGTGCAAATACACCTTTGGTCAATGTTCCTGTTTTATCAAAAACAACGGTATCAATCTTATGCAAGGCTTCTAAATAATTTCCACCCTTAATCAAAATTCCTCTTTTACTCGCCGCACCAATTCCTGCAAACAATCCTAATGGAATAGATACAACAAGTGCACAAGGACAAGAAACTACAAGGAAGGTTAACGCACGATACAACCAATCATAAAACACAGCATCCTTTATAAATACCATTGGAAGTATGACTAATAAGACTGCCAACCCAACCACGACTGGAGTATAGATTCTCGCAAACTTTGTAATGAATTTTTCCATTGGTGCTTTTTTACTACTTGCATTCTCTACTAGTTCTAAAATACGAGATACGGTGGATTCTCCATACTCTTTTGTAACACGTACTTTTAAAACACTGTTCAAGTTTACTACACCTGCTAAGATTTCATCCCCTTCTTGAACATCCCTTGGCATTGACTCTCCTGTTAAAGCAGAAGTATCCATAGCACCAATACCTTCTATTACAACACCATCCATTGGCACACGTTCTCCTGGTTTCAATACGATGATATCACTTACTTTTAATTCTTGTGGATCTACAACCATCTCTTTTCCATCGACTAACTTATTGGCATGATCTGCTCGAATATTCATCAAGGAAGAAATGGAAGTACGAGATTTTTGAACTGCATAGGATTGAAACATTTCTCCCACTTCATAAAAAATCATAACGGCTACTGCTTCTTTATAAGACTGTACAAAGAACGCACCTAAAGTCGCAACACTCATCAAGAAGTTTTCATCAAACACTTCTCCTCGTAAAATGTTTTTGATCGCAATATATACAACTCTTCCACCCGCAAAGATATAAGCGACAATAAAAATCCAAAGAGAATAACTTTCTTTCTCCAACATAATGGCGATAGCAAATAATAAAATCCCCATATATAAACGCCAGTTCTCATAGAATGAAAATAAGGAATGCTTCTTTTCTTCTACTGTTGTCTTCTCACGTTCTACACTTATGCCATCTTCCAAGGTAAGGACTGCCTTTGCAATCTTATCTAGACTATCTTTTTCAAGTGTATGATCTTTTAATTCAACAAATAGTACGCCATTGGAAAAGTTCAAGCTAGCATCTTTTACGTTTTCCATATGTGCAACATGTTGTTCTATTTTATGCGCACAATTTGCACAATCCAAACCTTTTATATAGAGCTTATGAGCTCCTGTCATCACACGTTCCTCGTGTTCTTCATGACTATGCCCACAACATTTTCCATGTTCATGTTGTTCATCATGGTCACATGCACAGTGATCATGATGATGTTCTTCGTGATTATGACCACACCCACAATGGCTATGCTCATGTTCGTGATGTTCTTCATGTTCTTTTTTATTCTTGGTAATATCCACTACGTTTACATCCGGTTCTAAAGCTACCACGATATCCTTAATTGCTTCTTCTACATCACCATCGAATGTAACATACATTTTCTTTTGCACAAAGTCTACACTTGCCTCATGTACACCCTTTAATTTACCAACCTTTGATTCTATTTTCATTGCGCAATTTGCACAATCTAAATTTTCTAATAGATATACCTTTTCCATATATATCGCATCCTTTCTTCTTTTTCCAAAAAATGAATACTTTACTCTAAAATATGAGATAATCCAGCATCATAGATTTTTTGGATATGTTCATCATCCAATGAATAAAAAATATTCTTTCCTTCTCTTCGGTATTTGATCAATCGACTCGCTCGCAATACACTCAATTGATGCGATACTGCGGATTGACTCATGTCTAGTAGACATGAAATATCACAAACACACAACTCCTCTTGAAACAATAAACTTAATATCTTTAGACGAGTAGGGTCTGAAAACATTTTAAATAATGTTCCTAGACGATTGTATTCATCTTCACTTCTCATCATCTTTTGTATACGTTCTACTACATCCTCATGTACGTTATGTTCGCCACATACTGGCATTTCTTTTGTCATCATCTTCGCCTCATTTCGACATATGAACATTTGTTCATATGTATTATATGACAACCCCCTATAAATGTAAACTATTTAAATCATAAAAAAACAGAAATGAAAATATGTTCATAATTAAAAAGAGGAAGTCATACCGTAGTATCACTTCCTTAACTTATTACTGCTTATTCTTCTAAGCTTTTACACAAAACAATGCGTCTTTGTTACGTTCTAATTATCCTTCTTTCGAAATCGATACACACAAATCATTCCTACGATCACAATACCCACAAGTATCCACAACATAGGAGCTTTTACATAAATATCTTTCTCTAATGTTGTAAAGAAGATGATGCCAGTACAGTATACCCATAGCCATATAAGCACAAATTTATATACAAGTTTCCTTTTACATTTTACAAGTCCAACCAATGGCACAATTCCACTTATTCCAACAAGTACATATAAATATCGTTTACAAACTGCCATAGTTTCTATAGCAACTTCACGATTTCCATATCCCACTTCTAGTTCGTTAGGGATAAATTGTAGATTCAATAGAGAAAAGTACTGATATATAATCGTTGCGATGATCATTAGAAATACAACTGCACACAGCACATAACAAACCCTTTTTACATTACGTTCTGTGGAATCCTGTAACTGGTTAAAACAGCCACTACCATCTTTTTTGTTTATCCTTATTCCATACCATGCAATTTCATAATGTTGAATGCTATAGTTTTTCATCAAATAGTAAAGAACTAGGATACTTACAAGCGCACTAATA
This sequence comes from Amedibacillus sp. YH-ame10, assembly GCF_053848885.1. Classification (NCBI taxonomy): domain Bacteria; kingdom Bacillati; phylum Bacillota; class Erysipelotrichia; order Erysipelotrichales; family Erysipelotrichaceae; genus Amedibacillus; species Amedibacillus sp. YH-ame10. The sequence continues at coordinate 97,438 of NZ_JBSPFA010000008.1, read as the reverse complement.
TAACCAAATATATAAATGAGAACAGTATTGTCAATCATTCCCATAGAATCACCTAAAATATCTGAACCATAATTTTTCATATTGAAGTTAAAAAGCAACCCTTGTAGAGAAAATCCACTTTGCTTCAAGAGATACCATATCATTGTGATTGTTTGAAACAGGGATACCACTGGAAAATATAACATCACTGCATCAAAGCGAATAAGACTAGGTAACTTCTCTTTATTTGTATGATGAGTCATTAAATAACAAGATGACCATAGTCCTGCCAACAATATAAAGAATGATAAGATAAAAGGCACACTAAGCTTACCTAAAATATAATAGAACAACAAAGATAATGCAGCTACTCCATATGTTATATTTCTGTATATCACTTTTCTTAATATCTGTATAGCTAACGTGTTCACTTAATAATTCATCACAGCTAATACCAAGTGCTTCACTCAAGGGTTTTAATAACATGATGTCAGGAAATCCTTCTCCCGTTTCCCAACGACTGATTGCCTTATTTGTAACATGTAATCTATCCGCAAGTTGTTGTTGAGTCAATCCTTGTTTCTTTCGTAATTCCATTACTTTATTCGCAAATATAAGTTTATCCATATACACACCCTCTTTCTATTTCTATTATATAGGAAGATACACAAAGTACCTACCTACAACTCATAGATATGTTCTACGCATCATAGATTATTAAAAACAATCATGATTATTTTGCATAATACAAAATTGTTTTCATGATTGCATAGGTTGCATTCTTTAATTTTTCTGGTGCATTTGCCAGTGCTTGTTGAAAAGTCATTGCACGATCCGCAATACTATAGATTCCAATGAACCCTAAATCATATAAATTCTGATACCCGATACCCAATGCCCCACTAATACAAACACATGGTTTCTCATGTTTTTTTGCCATATTCAAAATACCAACAGGAACTTTTCCAAACATAGTCTGTTGATCACTTTGTCCCTCTCCTGTGATTAACAAATCACAGTCTTTGATTTGTTCTTCCATATCACTATAGCTCAATAACAATTCAATCCCAGGATGCATAGTCGCATGCAACAAACCTATAAGCACTGCGCCAATACCACCAGCGGCACCTCCACCTTCAAAAGAATTAATGTCTATATTTGTATAACGTTGAATTTGAAAACGATAATTTTCCATTCCTTGATCAATTTTCTTTAGCTGATTTGGAAAAAATCCTTTTTGTTTTCCAAATATATAGGTTGCGCCTTCTTCACCTAATAGGTGATTTTTTACATCACAAGCCGCAATCAACTCGATATCTTTTAAGTCATTCAATCGATGAAAATCGATGTATCGTATCTTTTCAAGATTGATTGCCTGTGGAGATAAGTATTTATGGTTCATATCATAAAATCTAGCACCTAGACTTTGTAAAAGTCCCATACCACCATCATTGGTAGCACTACCTCCTAATCCTATAATAATCTTCTTACAACCTTTTTCCACTGCGTCTAACAAAACAGTACCTACTCCATAACTGCTCGCAAAAAAAGGTGTGCGCTTTTCTCGCTCATACATGTTTAAACCAATAATATTGGCAACTTCTATGACAGCAGTTTGCCCATCCTCAATGATTGTGTATTCGCTTTTAATTTTCTTTCCGTATGCATCTGTGGTATTTACCGGCTGTTTTACTCCATGCATTGTTTCATAAAATGCTTCTACGGTTCCTTCTCCGCCATCTGCGATGACATAGGAAAGGGTTTCAATCGTAGGATCTACTTCATGGATTCCATCTTCTATCTGCATAGCGACATCCTTGGATGTCATACAGCCCTTGTAAGAGTCACAAGCAATGATAACCTTCATTTAATCACTCCTATACTGGGCAATATATTCTTGCGTACATTTTACCACATCTTTGTTCAAAATTAAAATAGAAAGTAAATTAGGGATTGCCATAAAGCCATTTAACGTATCCGCAACGTTCCAAACAAAGTTTAAATCTAGTTGTGGACCGATGATTAACAACGCTAAAAATATGAATTGATAGACATGTAACATCCATTTCCCGGTAAATAAATAACGGATACATTCACTCGCATAATAGTACCAACCAACAATGGATGGAATCGCAAATGATAAGATAGAAATCACAAAAAGGATTCCACCGATGGAACCAAATCCTTGTTCAAAACATTGAATGGTGAGGGCTACTCCATCATACCCACTCTCATACAGACCACTCGTTAAAATCATAAATCCTGTAAGTACACATACCACAATCGTATCGAAGAATACTTCAAAGATTCCCCAAAACCCTTGTTCTACAGGATGCACATCAGCGACAGCTGCATGTGATATAGGAGAACTTCCCATACCAGCCTCATTGGAAAAAACACCTCGTGCAATCCCATAATGAATCGCACGACTAATCGCAAACCCTCCTACGCCTCCTACTCCTGATGAAAGATTCCAAGCATCTTCCCATATCAAACAACAAACAGAAATAATTTTATCCCCATTGCTTGCGATCAAATATATGCACGCAGCTATATATATGATAGATATTAGGGGAATCATTATTTCATTAAAGCGCATAATCGCATTGCCTTTTCCAAATATCACCAACGCAACAACAACCGCAATCATAAGACCTACAAGCAAGGTAGGTACATCAAGATATGCTTGTATGGATTCCATGATGGTATTGGCAGGCGTTACATTGCCAATACCAAAAGAGGCAAAGATACAAAATAACGCAAAGAGAATTCCCAAAAAAGGTAATCGACATCCTTTTTCTAATGTTGTCATCGGTCCCCCTAAATATCCTTCTGGCGTTTTTTCTCGATAGATGATCGCAAGCACCACTTCCCCATATTTGGTCATCATACCTAAAATCGCACTGATACACATCCAAAACAAAGCCCCAGCACCGCCCATTGTTATGGCAGTCGCAACTCCCACAATACTTCCCACACCAAGAGTTCCTGCTAATGCGGTAGACACCGCTTGAAAGGAAGTCACTCCTTCTTTATGAGATTTCTTCCCTAACGAACCCAATGTCTTTTTTATGATCAAACGCATATGACAAAATGGAAGAAACCGTGTTCTTATCATCAACAACGCCCCAATAAACAATAAAAACATAATCATATATTTTCCCCATACGAAAGAATTTGCTACCTCATTCATATATATTAACTTATCCATTATATACCTCCATTACACTACTATATTCTTTTCTTCTATGGAATAATTCCAAGTCACAAAAAATGGGTGTATAATAAATATAGAAAGAGGTGTTTTCAAATGAGAGTTTTATGTATTATGAGTGATGGCTTTGAGGAATTAGAGGCAGTAGGTACCATTGCCCTATTAAGAAGAGCAGGTATTGAAATTGATGTATATGTAATCGATAATGTACAGGCAACTGGACGTTTTGATATCACTTTAAGCAATTTGCATTCTTTAACAAATGTGGATACTTCGCAATATGGCATGTTGTTTTTGCCAGGAGGTCCACACTATCAACGATTAGAGTCAAGTGAACAAGTGATGAATATCCTTCGTGAATTCATAGAAAAAGATAAAATGGTCGCTGCGATTTGTGCTGCCCCAACTATACTTGGTAGAGCTGGTTACCTAAAAGGTAAGAACTATACATGCTTTACATCTATGAACGAAGACTTCCAAGGAACATATATTGATACATACGCTGTAAGTGATGGGAACCTAATTACAGGAAGATCTGCAGCGGCAGTTATAGACTTTGCATTCCTTATAATCGAAAAACTAGCTGGCCAAAAAGTATGTAAGAAGATAAAAGAATCTATCTACTACTAAAGCACAGATAAAGGAGGTTCCACCATGGAGGAATCAAATTACCAACAGTTTAAAACTGATTTAAAAGATGCACGCTTTCAAGATCTTGAAAAAGAAAAAACGCTCTGCCTTCAGCTTTTAGATGACTCCCGTAAAAATCAGGATTATGAAGGGATTTACATTGCTTATGTATATCTTTTGGACTACTCTGTCGCCAAACGTGACAACAAAGACTGCCATAAATATATGTATGAAGCGTTAGCTCATAAAGTGGAACATAATAAAGAAGAGACTTCCCAGTTATATATGCTATGTGGAATCTATTACAATATGATGTCCGATTATCATACTGCCATAAGTTATTATTGCCAGTCTTTACATATATGTGAGGAAATCAATCATTATGAACGCAAAGCAGGGCTTCTAAATAATATCGCGCTTGTCTTTCAACAATGCGAAGATTATCATGAAGCACTTCACTACTATATTGAATCCTATGAACTAATGACTCAATATGCGACCCATTTCTTACGTCGTAATTTAACCATTATCCTTGGTAATATTATTACATGTTACGTAGAGACACAAAATTTAACGGATGCGAAAAAGTATCTAAAGATAATGGAAGAAGTAAGTATCTATCCTGCCATGTATTGGGGCTTAGAGTCAATCGTTTTTCATATGGAAGGAAACGATAAAGCTGCTTTACAATCCATTGAAAAAACGATGGGAGTTCTTGAGAAAGAATCCATTGAAGCACATTTGATGTATACCATTTATGAAGATATCTTACTTCTCATGATGACCATAGGCACAAAAGAACAGGCAATACACGCAATGAAGACTTTCGCATCGATATGTAAAATTGAAAATACAGAAGAAAAACTTTTCTTATTGAGATATTATATAAAGTACACTGAGAAATTTACTAGCGAACATGATTTAGCAGAATTATATCACAAGTATTATATCGTTAATGAAGAATGCGAAAAACGTATGAAAAAAGATAAAGCGGACTCTTATCGTGATCAACTCTTATTGGATAAGATGATGAAGATAAACAGTAGCCTTCAACTAAGTGCTACCTACGATAGTGTCACTAGTTTAAAAAATAGAAATTCTTTTGAACATGATATGCAAAAACTTCTCAATAATAATAACGTTCATACCCTTAGTATCCTCATGTGTGATATTGACAATTTCAAGGAATGTAACGATACATTGGGACATTTATATGGAGATGAGGCATTACATACACTTGGAGAAATCTTAATGGAAAAGGCAGATGATGAAATCATTCCATATCGTTATGGAGGAGATGAATTTCTATGTATTGTCATCAATAAAGAAGACACTCAAATACAATCCTATATCAATGAAATTTATCAAGCACTTAAAGATACAAAGATTGAAATATCTATTGGATATGCGAGTATACCTCGTTTAGAACTAAACACACATTATAAAGATTTGCTAAACAAGGCTGATGAAGCTTTATACCTTGCCAAACGCAATGGTAAAAATCGCTTTGAACGCAAAATTTAACCCTTAGGAATCTATTATGGATTCCTTTTTTTCATTTTTTACTTTCTTTCCATATCCCTAAAAAACAGATTGTGTTATAATTAACAAGCAAATAGAAAGAAGGTGTAGGTCATGTCTCCAGAGCCCGCGGGTCAACATATCATTCAAAATCAATTTACAGGAGACTACCTACGTTATCTCCTGTAAAAAGGAGGTAAAAATATGCTTGAATTTTACAAGACCTTTGATAATGTCACAAAAAAAATAGAAGAGCCACAACATGGTTGTTGGATCAACGCAGTTTCCCCTACCACGGAAGAAATCGATTATCTTATCAATGATATTGGCATCGTGCCAGAGTTTATCAAATCTTCACTGGATGAAGAAGAAAGCTCACATATTGATTATGATGATGATGTAAATCAAACATTGGTAATTGTCGATTATCCTAGTGCAGAAGAAGATGATAATATTACAGAAAATACCTTATTATATACCACACTTCCAATTGGTGTTGTGATTATGAAAGGGTATATTATAACAATTTCCTTATACGACAACCTTAGCATAGAAGATATGGCAAGAGGTAGAGTTCGTGGAATGAACACCGATATGAAAACTAGATTTTTATTATTGTTGTTGTTACGCATTTCTCAACGCTTCTTGATTTATCTACGTCAAATTGACCGTATATCTTCTCGTACAGAACATTTGTTACATCAATCCATGAGAAATAAAGAATTGATTCAAATGTTAGGATTAGAAAAATCACTCGTTTATTTCTCTACTTCATTAAAAACAGATGAAGTTACGTTGAATAAAATTAGTCGAGGACGTTTGATAAAACTATATGAAGAAGATCAGGATTTATTAGAAGATGTATTAATTGAAATCCATCAGGCGATTGAGATGTGTAATATTTATTCTAATATATTATCTGGAACTATGGATGCTTTTGCTTCTGTTATTTCCAATAACCTTAACATCGTAATGAAAATCTTAACAGTCATTACCATTGTTATGGCGATTCCTAATATTATCTTTAGTTTCTATGGTATGAATGTTGCAGGACTTCCTATTCCACAATGGTGGTTCCCAACAATCGTTGCTGTGATTGCTATGTTTATCGCAACATGGATTTTCAAGAAAAAAGATATGTTTCATTAACGTATGATGACATTCATACGTTTTTTTATAAAATTCATGATTTCTCTTGACCTTTCCCTAAGGTCAAGGTATCTAATAAAGAGGAAAGAGGTGGAGTTATGCAAATAAAAGAAGTAGAAGAGCGTACAGGCTTAAGCGCAAAAGCTATCCGCTATTATGAAAGTAAGGGTTTATTAGAAGTAAAACGTACCACGAGTGATTATCGTGAGTATGATGAATCTTGTATAGAAGAGTTACAATTGATACGCTTGTTACGAGGTTTAGATATTTCTATCGCGGATATTAAAGAATACCAAATGAACAATTGTGGATTGGATACTCTCTTACAGAAACAATTAACAGTCCTTGAAGAGGAACGCTTTACAAAAGAGATTAAAATCGCTCTTTGTCATGATATGTTACATGAACTTGAACAAAAAGATAGCCTTGCTATCGAAACATATAATGCATCATTACAGGATGTTAAAGATGAAGATTTCAAAGAAGTAAGCAAATTTTACGCGATGATAAGCCAACACTCTTTGGCATTTTATATTGCTTCTACACTTATATTATCTGGTCCCATCCTATGGTTATTCTTATACATCGTTGATGATTATCCAATTGCAAATCCATTGCTTCTAACTATTTTCTCTTGTGTTGATATTGTCTTGATTACACTACTATGGGTTGAATATGCAAAACATCGTAAAGAGTATCGTGCAATAAAAAAAGGAAATTGGAAAATCTTTGGAATGGTAATTCTGTTGTTGATTCTTACCTTCTTTGGTATGTATTGCATTTCTTCTATACAACGAAACTTTCTGATACCGGATGACTATCTGTTGTGGTCTATGCCTCGCATCTATACGTTTTTATCCTTTATCTTTATGTTTGAAGGATTTATAATCGGTGGTACAAAAATCTATAAGTATACAGAAAATGAAGATATTGCGATTTGGAATATGATATGGAATAAAATTCGCAGATTTAAAAAGCTCTTTCTACTAGCAAACCTAATACTGCTATATGTATGTATAAGTAACATTAATGTCATCTCAAAAGATCATATCAAAATAATGCGTTGGTATGCCCCCATCTATCAAACCTACACACTTGAGGATATAGACCATGTGGAAACAGGTTTTATAAAACGTACATTCTCATTCACTGGACAACATACAGGAGATTTTTATTATGAAATACATCTAAAAAATGGACAAACGATTGATATCTCACAACCAACCCCAAGAGATGAAGAAAAGTACGTACAACATACCTATTTAGAAATAGAAGAATATGATGCATATTTGATGAAGCATAATATTAAAAAAGTATCGAGTGAAGATAACAGCAAGTATAACGATCTTGCGAAAGAATATAAAGAACGCTTTCTAAAAATCGTACGTAATAAGTAAAGAACTAGGCGAATTTGCCTAGTTCTTTATTTTACTTCTTCTACATCAAGGATTTCTTGTTCCTCATTTTTAACCATATCATATCCCTTACTACTAAATTCTTTCACAATCTTCTTGTAATATATAACCGTATAGAAATTTGAGATTGCATCTAGAATCAATAAGAAACTAAAATAATTATGTAAGAAGCCTTCTTCCATATCGACTAATATTAACACCATACCAAGAAGTAATGGTACCACTGCCAACAATGCATTTACTTTCCATTGACTATTTTGTAAACGGAATAGATTCATAGAATATTGTAGACGAAGGGTACTATCTAGTACGATCAGTCCACTGATGACAATAGGATAATTATCCACAATAACATCAGGCTTACTGGCAACAATCAATCCTGCAATCGCATATAGAATACCAAACGCAAAACTATACTCATTGGGTTTCATATACTCTTTCTTGAAGAAATACACCAAGATTTGAAATAATCCTACAAGCGCTAATAAAATACCCGCAATCATAAAGAAGTTCAAGAACTGATCTCTTGTAATCATATAGGATAAAATAGAAAATATAACATAGAAAATAGATAATACAAGCAACTTCCAATTTTCGATTTTCAAACTCATAAACATCCTCCTGTAAAGTTTCATAGCTACGCTTATTATAACAAACTTTATAGAAGTTATGTGAAATTATTCAATCAATTCCTACAAGATAAGATATTTCTACTTCCTTTTCTTTTCCATGTACTTCTTTATAAAAGATGATATCCATTGGACAATGCTCACTACAACAATAGGTTGTATAAGGAAGATACTCGTGATATATGGCATATGCTATGGGCTCCATGGAATTTTTCGGATTTGCGTAGAAGCGAAAACGAAGATAACGAGATGCGGGAATATCCTTTATATAAAACATTGAATTCTGAAGTTCTTCTTGTATTTGTATCCCTGTAAAATAGAGGAATGAAGGTTGTGTTGTATCAAAGTTCGCGTTTGTATAATCATTGATACCAACATAAAAATCTGTATTTACTCTAGTTCTAATATTATCTTTATACTTATGTAAATTATGATGGCATTTTCTGATCACTTGAAAACCTTTTGCGCAATCCCCTTGAAATCCAGCAAATTTTAAGGCCCCCAGCTCCACGACATCTATTTCATAGGAGGTTGGTAATGTTGTTGGATTTGATAAGGTAAGTGGCATTTGTACTTTAAAACCGCTCCCTTTTTTTCGATAACTAGCAGGAGTTTTATGATACAATCCTTTGAATGCTTTATGGAATGCTTGTTGGGATTCATATCCTGCTTGTAAGGCGATTTCTATAATACTCATATCACTTTGTACCAAGAAATACGCGGCTTCACTCAATCTTCTTCTAACGATATATGTATGGATACTCATTTCAAATGCTCCCGTAAATAGTTTATGTAAGTGATAGGTGGAATACCCCATTTGCTTCGATAGCTCTTCTATGGTGAGAGGTTCATATAGATGTTCTTCTATATAAGATAATAATGAATGTATACATTCTTGATTTTTCATAAGGTACCTCTTTTCAACTACTATTGTATCAGAAAATTATGTATCAATTTTCATCAAAGGTGTTATTCTAAAAAGAAAAAAGCCGAATCATCGGCTATAGTTTTTCAATTGGTTTACGCTCTGCTTTAAGATTATGAGTTTTATTACTACGTTTTTCTAGCTCTGCGTTTACATCTTCTAACGTAATTCCCTTTTCTACCATAAGGACTGTTAAATGATACAACAAATCTCCAATTTCATTCACTTGGTCTTCTTTGGTTTGTGTAAGTGAGGCGATTACGACTTCTGTACACTCCTCACCAACCTTTTTCAGTATTTTGTCCAAACCTTTTTCAAACAGATAAGATGTATAGGAACCCTCTTCACCATTTGTTTTACGATCTAAAATCGTTTCATATAATACATCTAGTTCTCGCATACTTCTTCTCCCTCCATATTACGGTAGAAACATGTGATATGGCCTGTATGACAGGCAGCTCCTACTTGTTCTACTTTTAATAAGATTGTATCATTATCACAATCTATACGAATATCTTTTACATATTGATAATGTCCACTTGTTTCACCCTTGATCCATAATCGATTTCGACTGCGACTATAATAGGTCGCTTTTTTTGTTTGTATGGTCATATCCAAACTGAGTTTAGACATATAGGCTAACATAAGCACTTCATTGCTTTTGTAATCTTGTACAATGACTGGAACTAGTCCATTCCCTTTTTTAAAATTTATTTCTATCATAAACGTACTGGTACTCCCTTCTCTTGGAGATACTCCTTCACTTCTTGTATGGTAACCTCTCCATAATGAAACATACTAGCCGCCAAAGCCGCATCGCTTGCTTCTTGTTCAAATACATCTGCGAAGTGTTGTAATGTACCACATCCTCCACTTGCAATTACAGGAACATCCACCATGTCTCGAACAGCTTTACACAGTTCAATATCAAAGCCTTGTTTTGTTCCATCGGCATTCATACTTGTTAGTAGAATTTCTCCAGCACCCAACGCAACTCCTTCTTTAATCCACGCAAGTACATCCATGCCTGTATCTACACGTCCGCCATTGATATAGACATTCCAACCAGTTCCATCTTCACGTTTTTTTCCATCGACTGCTAGAACGATACACTGGGAGCCAAACATATCTGCACCTTCTTTAATCAATTCCTTATTGTGTACAGCAGCGGAGTTTAAGGATACTTTATCCGCACCAGCCAACAACATCTTTCGAATATCCTCAACGCTACGAATTCCTCCACCTACCGTAAAGGGTATGAAGATTTCTTTCGCAACGGCATTCACAACTTTTACCATCGTATCTCGTTGTTCATGCGTAGCAGTAATATCTAGAAATACAAGTTCATCGGCTCCTTGTTCATAATACGATTTTGCTAAATCTACAGGGTCACCAACTTCTTTTAATCCAACAAAATTAATACCTTTTACAACTTTTCCATCCTTTACATCAAGACAGGGAATAATTCGTTTTGTATGCATACTAATCCTCCCTACAAGTTTGAATTGCTTCAGGAAGAGAAAGTGTTTTCGCATACATTGCTTTTCCTGTAATGGCACCATAAATATCCAGTTGTTTTAATAACTTAATATGATGAATGTCTTTAATCCCACCCGAGGCAACAATGTTCATAGAAATCTCTTGTTTTAGATTACGTAGCATTTCTACATTGGGTCCCATCATCGTACCATCTTTTGAAATATCAGTAACTATAATGGTAGAAACACCCATAGCTTCCAATTCTTTCGCGAACGATACATATTCCTTTTCACTGCTTGCTAACCAACCACGTCCATAGGCGTAGCCATCTTTACAATCGATTCCAACCGCAATCTTATCACCATATTTTTCAATCGCTGCTTTTAAGAAACTTTGATCTTCGATTGCCGCAGTTCCAAGAATTACACGTGCAATTCCTTGTTCGATGTAGAAATCTACATCTTCCATAGAACGGATACCTCCACCAACTTCCACCGGAATGGATAGTTTCTTTGCGACTTCCACAATACATGCTTGGTTTACTTTTTTCCCTTCTTTAGCTCCATCCAAATCTACCATATGTAGATAGTCAGCGCCTTCTGCTTCAAAGGTTTTCGCAATCTCTAAAATGCTCTCTCCTACACATTCTTGTTTTGCGTAGTCTCCTTGGTATAAACGTACTGGCTTTTGATCCAAGATATCAATCGCAGGTAAAATTATCATACAAACTCCTCCTTAAAATAGGTTAAGATGGAAAGTCCATCCTCTCCACTTTTCTCAGGATGAAACTGTGCACCTAATATATTATCTTTACGTAGTAACCCTGGTATCTTTAAAGAACCATATTGAGAATATCCCAATACATGTGCATCTACATACCCTTGTACAAAATAAGAATGTACATAATACATAAATGGCGATGTGGACATTCTATCAAAGATAGGATGGTACATATTTGCTTCTAATAAATTCCAGCCAATATGTGGAATCTTTACATCTGTATCTTCCATTTTTTCAATTCGCCCAGGTAAAAATCCAAGCCCTTTTGTAAGTTGTATTTCATCACTCTCTTCAAAAAGAGCTTGCATCCCCAAACAGATACCTAATAAAGGTTTCTTTTTTTCAATGACTTCCTTATGAAGTACCTCTATCAAACCATGTGCTTCTAAGTTCTTCATACAATCTGGAAATGCGCCTACCCCTGGAAGAATTAACTTATCGGCTTCTTCTAAAACTTTGGGATCGTTTGTTAATACACAAGGTGCACCAATCTTTTCTAATGCATTGATCACACTGTGTAAATTTCCCATCCCATAATCAATCACCGCAATCATTATAGTACGCCTTTCGTACTAGGCAGTTCATCGGAAGTAATCGCAATCGCTTGTTTCCACGCACGCCCAAAAGCTTTAAAAATAGCTTCAACTTTATGATGATCGTTAGTTCCATAGGATACATTTACATGTAAGGTAATACCTGCTTGAAAGGCAACCGCACGAAGAAATTCTTCTACCATTTCACAAGAGAGGGTTCCAATTTGTTCACGCTTCAATTCACAGTTGTACACAAGGAAACTTCTACCACTTATATCTAAGGATACATTTGCCAAAGTTTCATCCATTACTAAATTCATAGAACCGTATCGTTCGATTCCTTTTTTATCACCCAACGCTTCCTTCAAGCATTCACCCAAAAGAATTCCACAGTCTTCTACTGTATGATGATCACACACATCTAAATCACCGCGTGCAACTACATCGATATCCATTTTTGAATGAAAGGCAAACAGCGTTAACATATGATCGAAAAAACCAATCCCTGTATCTATGTTTGCCGTTCCTACTCCGTCTAAATTTATAGTACATGAAATATCTGTTTCTTTTGTCGTACGTTTTTTTATACTTGTTCTCATGCGATAACCTCCTTGTCAAACGCCATCAATAACTGTAACACTTGTGCGTTTTCTTCTTTTGAACCTATGGTAACACGGAATGTATCATTTGCATATGTTCGAATGATGATTCCAGCGTCTTCTAGCGTTTTTAACAATGCTTCTTTATGTTTACTTCTTCCATATACATAATTCGCTTGAGATGGATAAAAAGTAACATGTTTTAAAGTTTTCACTTTCTCATAGAATGCATCTCGTTGTGCAATAGTTTCTTTGAGCGTTTCTTGATAGTCTTGAACATAACGTAGTACGACTTCACCAATTTTTTGGTCAATACTACTAATGTTATAAGGGACTCCTTTGGTACGAAGCTTTTTCATATTTGTACTATTTCCCATGAGGAATCCTAAACGTACACCAGCTAAACCATATGCTTTTGATAACGTTCTAGTGACGTAGAGGTTTGGGTATTGTTCAATATAAGAAACCATCGATTCCTTTGCGAATTCACTATACGCCTCATCGATGATAACAGGAATTGTAGGAAATGCTTCTACAATTTCTTTCAATGATGCATTGTCCAAGTAGTGTCCTGTTGGATTGTTTGGATTCGAAAATAGGATCATATGAACGTTATTACGGCGTCCATGTTCAATAAAATCTAGGATATTGAAACTTCCATCTTCTTCACATTCAAACTTTAAGATATTTGCTTCCTGCATGCTCGTATAATAGTCATACATAGAAAAGTCTGGTGTTAACGTATATAACGTTTTATCTTTTCCAAGGAAATATCCAATCATCAAGCCTAGCATTTCATCGGAACCATTCCCTGCCATAATATTCTCACAAGGAATATTAATATGTTTACTATAGGCTTCAATCAATGCTTGATTGCGCTCATCTGGATAGCGATGAAAGGGAACCTGCATTAGTTCTTCCATGATTTCTTTTTTGATAGATACACTTACATCTTGATAGAGTTCGTTTGCGTTTAACATGATGTTGCCAGTTTGCTTGGCTGTGTAAGTTTCTACTTCCTTCATGATTTCATCCTCACTCTCACTGCATTCGCATGTGCTTCTAATTCTTCTTGTTGGGCGATTTCAATGATATCATTCCCATAACAATCTAACGCTTCTTTTGTATAGTAAAGATAACTTGATTTCTTAATAAAACTATCTACACTCAATGCACTGGAAAAACGTGCAGTTCCACTTGTTGGTAACACATGGTTAGTACCACCATAATAATCTCCAATACTTTCACATGTTTGATAACCAAGGAATACACTCCCTGCATGTTTCACTAGATCCAAATACTGTTTTGGATTTTGTATCATAAGTTCTAAGTGTTCTGGAGCAATTGCGTTGCTAATTTCGATACATTCTTCAATGCTACTACAAAGAATAGACTTGCCATAATCTTTTAAGGATGCTTGCGCAATCTCTTTCTTTGGTAATACATCACACTGCTTACGCAAAGCTATATCTACTTCATCGATAAGGGTATCGCTTGTAGTAACTAGAATTGAACTTGCCAAAGGGTCATGTTCTGCCTGTGATAATAAATCGGCTGCGATATAATTCGGATTTGCCCCTTCATCTGCGATCACCAATATTTCACTTGGTCCCGCTATCATATCGATATCTACCGTTCCAAAGACGAGCTTCTTCGCAGTTGCGACAAAGATATTTCCAGGTCCAACAATTTTATCTACCTTCGCAATGCTCTGTGTTCCATAGGCAAGTGCACCAATCGATTGGGCTCCTCCTACCTTATAGATTTCACTCACTCCAGCGACCAACGCCGCCGCCGCAATATTGGGATGTAAACTACCATCTGCAGAAGGTGGTGTAATCATAACGATACGCTTTACACCCGCAATACGTGCAGGAATCGCGTTCATCAAAACACTAGAAGGATACTGCGCTCTACCTCCTGGCACATAAATACCAACACTGTCTAATGGTAGTACACGTTGACCAAGATAGATTCCCATCTCTTTTTCTAAATGATAGCCGTTTTGTTTTTGCGCATTATGGAAAAACTCAATATTTTGCGCAGCCTTCTTTAAACACTCCACAAAATAAGCATCGGCCTTCGATGCGGCTTGTCTAACTTCCTCATCACTTACTCGCAAGGTTGTTAAGTCGATTTTATCAAACATTTTTGTATAACGAAAGAGCGCTTCATCTTTGTTTTTCTTCACATCCGCAAGAATCTTGCTAACGTTCATAATCAGTTCACTATCTACATCTTCACTGCGACTTTCTAGATACGCACTTAATCCAAGCGCATCTTTTACATCCATCTTGCTTAACATGCCTTACGCCCCTTTCTTTAAATCTTCTAATATCTCCATGATTTCTTTTCTCTTCAATTTAAAGCTCGCTTTATTCACAATTACTCGTGCACTAATTTCACACACAGTATCGAATACAACAAGCCCGTTTTCTTTTAAGGTTGTACCTGTTTCCATAATATCGACAATTCCATCGCATAACCCCAAGATAGGAGCTAGTTCTACAGAACCATCGATTTTAATACATTCTACATCCAATCCTTTTTCAAGAAAGTAATTCTTTGCGATATGTGGATACTTCGTTCCTATTTTAATATGTCCTACTTTATCAAATGGGTTTTGATCTTTTAGTCCTGCGACGATAAACTTGCATTTTCCAATTCCAAGATCTAACATCTCATAGTAATCACTATCTCCTTCTAATAAAGTATCTTTTCCTACAACACCAATGTCTGCGACACCATGTTGAACATACGTAATACAATCGTTTGCCTTCACAAGGAAATAACGAATGTCCTTCTTAGAATCTTGAAATACAAGTTGTCTTCCTTTATCTTTCAAGCAGGCAATACCATACTCGTTCTTCTCTAATATTTTAACAGTATCTTTTTCTAATCTACCTTTTGTTAGAGCTATGGATATACTCATACGTTTTCCTCCTTGATCATGACAATGTCTTCTCGATCTTGTGTCAATAATTGTACACGACTATGTTTACGCATTTCACTTGCTAAACGAAGTGCTTCCACTTTCTTTGACACTGGATAACATAATATCACGGTCTCTTTTTCATCATCTTCTAATGTAAGTACAGGCAATACATAATCAAGCTTTACGGAGAACCCAATGGCAGGCATCGCTTCTCCAAACTTTTCTAATAAAGTATCGTAACGACCTCCACTTAACACAGATGTCCCAATACCTTCTACAAAGCCTTCAAATATGATGCCACTATAATAATTTAAATGTGGTACCTTTCCTAAATCAAAGGTGAATTTTCCTTCGAAGCCAAGTTCACATAGTTGAGCATCAATCAATTGCAGGTTTTCTAAGATTGCCTTTAAATGTTCATTGAAACAATAGGCTTGCGCATCTTTTAAGATAGCACCATCTCCACATAGCCAAGGAAGCTGTAAGAAGAACGTTTTATCTCCCTCGTTAAGATCTAGAGATGTCAAATATTCTTCTAGCTCTATCATGCTTTTACGATCGATGAAATCAGCTAATGTTTCTATTGTATCATTTGCTAAAGAAAGGTCTTTACAAGCTTGCATAAAGAAGTTTACATTACCGATTTCTAGAGTATAGGAATCCTGTTTCATCGCATCCATGACTTCCAATGCACATACAAGCATTTCTAAATCACTTTCATAATCTTCTAGTCCTATGAGTTCTACTCCACAATCACTAACTTCATTACGTTTTCCAGCAAAGTATTCTTTTACTTTGAATACATCTGCACAATAGCGAAAACGAAATGGTGGCTTTTGATCTTTAAATTTTGTAGTAACTACACGAGCAATAGGTACAGTCATATCCATACGCAATGTAAGAATGCTTCCATTATGATCAAAGAATTTGTACATCTGTTCATCTTTTACTGTTTCAAATCCCGTTTGATAGGTTTGATAGTATTCAATGGATGGTGTAATGATTTCTTGGAAACCATAACTATCAAAGACTTGTTCAATGCGTCTTTCTAGTATTCTTTTCATCTTGCTTTCTGTTAAAATTAAATCTCTTGTGCCCTCTGGTATACGAAATTGTTTCATAAGTTTTCCTCCTCTTTATATACAAAAAAACTTCCATCCAAAGGACGAAAGTTACCTTACGTGGTTCCACCTTATTTTATTGATACCTCACGATATCAACCTCTTCGAGTACTATCATACTCTAGCACGATAACGGGTGCAGGGATTCCGATAAAGACTACTCATTTCGCCTTTACTGCTCAAAGATGTGTTCACAATACTTACCATGTTTTCTTACACCAACCGAAAACTCTCTTGAATGTCCATATTCCTACTATTTCTTATCATTGCATTGTATATGTATATATACTATCTCTTATTAATGAAAATGTCAATCATTCTTATGAAATATTTTCATTATTTGTGTAATCATATCATTTTCTTTCATTCAAAAGAAAAGACCATGACAACCATGGCCTTTATATCAATCATTTACTAAATAATGTTTCGTTAACAATCCAACGACTTCACTCTCTTTTTGAAAATGATCATAATCCTTATCATCTCCATATTTAATACCACTTACTTGGTTGATAAATACACACTTTCCAAGTTCTTCAACACCTTCATATTTCGCAAATCTTATGAATGCACGATAACGTAAATTTCGTTGTGTAGAAAACATATCGTTATCACAAGGAGCATCATCACATTCCCAACAACCTTGTATACCCTTTTTATGGCAACATTGGTACTGGTAACATCCTTCACTATTCTCATGTCTTGACTTTGTCGCATGTCTTGACTTACAACCTTCACAATACTTTGCGTCCTTACATAAGGCACATACGCGTCCACAATAGCCAATGCTTTCGATGATATCTTTTTCATTCATATACATTACCTCTGTTTATCATTTATAGTTATTGTAACAGTTCTTGTGGCATTTTAAAAGAGTTTATATATCTTTTTCTTCTAATAAGACTTTGCGCAAGGAATATAACAGTTTCATGAACTTATCTTGCTTAGCTTCAGGAAGCTGACGATAAAATTCTATGATACTATATTCTTCTTGATTTACTTCTATTTGTACTTTTTCTTCCATCTTAATCCCAACCTTTGCTATATATAGTATAAACCATGAGAAAGATTTGTAAATACGATTTATAATATAAAAAGACCAGTACGTCATATTTTCAAAAAAAAAGCGATTTACTATTTCAGTAAACCGCGAATTCTTAACAAAATCTCTAGATATTCTTCCTTTCGCTCATCTGGAATACCGCTTAATATTTTCAGATAGGCGATTTCTTTAGGGTCTGTTAATAGACGATAAGGCGTTTCATAATCTGGAATACGTAAAATCTGATTGAGATTGATTTCCAATGCACGACAAATATTTACTAAAATATCTAGTGGTGGTTGTGCAGTTCCATTTACATAAGATGAGATGGAACGTTGCGTTGAACCAACAATGTTTGCTAAATCCCCTTGTGTTAACTTTTTGTGCTGTAGACCATCACGAATGGCTTTTCCTACAGTCAGATTGATTTCTGTAACTTTCTTCATAATTCCTCACCAACTTCGACATAATTATAATGGAATTTTATGGAATATTCGCCAGTATAGAATAATTAAAAGTAATCCGTGTATCTATTTGTCGAATTATACATATTTTGTATATTGATATGATACAGAAAAAGGTATGACTTGCCAAGTCATACCTTACATTCTTTACAATAAATCTCTACGTTCATGAATCCACTGTGACCCTATACATCCTACCAATATTAGTATTGCAATGCATAAGGTTGGAATGGAAAACATATCATTTCCTTGGATATAGCTAGCATCCGTATAATGAAATAAGGATAACTTATCAAGTACTTCTACATTTCCTCCCATTTTTCCATACATCGTAATCATAAACATAACAAAAACAATACCACATCCAATCGCTCCTGCCTTTTGATTTTGCTTCATAAGTAAACTGATGAGTAACGACATTGAAAAGAAGAAGAGTTGCATCATACAAAGTGCACTCATATAAGGAAGTAAATCCATAAAGGATAGATTCATATTCATCATCGCAATAGACATATAGACACCTAGTACACATACGACATCTAATACAAGTAAAATCACAACGCCCGCGATAATCTTATCACAAAGGATCCGTATTCTTTTCACACCCTTCACATATAAGAACTCAAAGGTTTTATCATGTTCTTCTTTCGCAAAAATATGCGCTCCTAAAATCACTGCATGCAAAGATAGGGCAATTGCTAAATACAAGTGAATCATTTGATAAATACCAATCCCTGTTCCCATATCACTTGCTGATCCAAAGAATACTTGTAACGCTGGAGGTAACGATTCTAGAATCGTTTGAATTCCCCCTGGTGTACTTGATAACCCATCCATCTTATAAAACGAAATAAAGAGAAGTAAAAACAAACCAATCATCCAATACGTAGTTTGACGTACATACGATTTCCATTCTCTCAAAATTATATTCATAGAAACCTCCTACAATGCATGAATATCTCTACGCTTGAAAAAGAGATATCCAGCAGATAAAAACGCGATGGTTAGGATTACTAAGATACTTAATTTCACTATTTCAAATCCCTGATTTGCGACAACAGAATCGGCAGAAACATAGCTTAGAAAGGATACATAAGATAAAATTCCATCAGGTTCTAAATTCACTACCATCTGTAATAAGAAAAATGCACTTACAATACCTGTTGTTAAAGCTAGTGGTGTTTTAATCTTTTTCATCACACAAGCCAATAAAAATCCCAAAGCCATAAACAACAACTGTGTTAACAACATAGAAAGGTTCAACATCCACATCATATCTTTATCAAACTGCAATCCTGTTTGACTCGCACTTATCATGCTTCCAGTACTATAAATAAGATTCGTTAACAACAAACATAAAAGAATACTAGCTAATTTACATGTAAGAATTTTTTGACGTGTACATGGTTTTGTAAATATAAAGTCCGCTGATTTCCCACTCATTTCCTTGCCGATCACATGTAATCCCAAGTACGTAGATTGAAATGCCGCAGCCGCAACGATATACATAAAACAAAAACTATAAAATCCAGGCAAGGTTTTAATGGTAGAAAGCTGTGCTCCAAATGCTTTTAGCATTTCTGGTGAATACGCATTCAACATTGTTTCAAAAAACTTCACATCGGAAGAAAATGAAACAAATAATTGTATGCATATATATCCAAAAACCGTTAAAGACAATGCCCATATTAGAGTGGATATGAAATATCTTCGGCATTCAAAGCGAAAGATATTCATAGACGCTCCTCCTCATAGTACTGCATGAAGATATCTTCTAAATCAGGTTCGTGTATTTCCAGGTTTTCAAGTGTATGTTTACTAAGTTCTTTCAATAATTCATTTAAGTTTCCATTATACATAAAGGAATATTGATCCTCATTCTTTACAAACTGTGAAACTCCAGTTAATGTCTGTATCTGAGAAATGGAGTCTTCTTTACACATAACATCCACTCGTTTATATGTGTTCATACGTAAATTTTCCATCGTTTCAATCTTTAGTATTTTTCCATCTTTGATAATACCCACTCGATCACACATCTTTTGCACTTCTCCAAGGATATGGGAAGAGAAGAAAATGGTAACTCCTTTTTCATTTTCTTTACGAATAAGTTCAAAGAATTTATTTTGCATAAGGGGATCTAATCCGCTTGTTGGCTCATCTAATACAATAAGCTCTGGACTATGCAACAACCCTTGTACAATCCCTACTTTTTTACGGTTCCCATAAGATAAGTCTTCTATTTTACGATTTACATCAAGTTCTAATAATTCGCATAGTTCTTTGATACGTGCACTACAATCTTTTTTATAGAAAGATGCGGAATATGCCAATAAATCTTTTACTTTCATATGATCATAATAGAACACTTCACTTGGTAAGTATCCTATGTTTTTCGCATTTTCATCACGACATGCAATACAGTCTTTTCCAAAAATTGTTGCGGTACCACTCGTTGGATGAATCAGTCCTAGTAAGGTACGAATGGTAGTAGACTTCCCTGCACCATTCGGTCCTATAAATCCAAATATTTCTCCCTTTTCAATCGTTAAATTCACATGTTCAATTCCTCTATGTTTCCCATAGCTCTTAGTTAAATCTTTTATTTCAATGATTGTACTCATACAAACTCCTCCTTGTATATGATGGTACGAAAGATTTCTTTCCACTTATTAAAGTCTATCATAATCTGTTCTAAATCAATTGGTTGATTACTTTTCTGCAATTCATGAAGATAGCCATCACTCATCCATACCAACATTTGAAAGATATATCGTGGATCGACATCTTCTTTAAACTTAGAAAAATCAATGTTTTTAAAATAGGTTTCATAACTTTTTCCCAATTCACTCTGTACATCTTTATTCACATCATCACTGATCGATTCATTCTTTGAATAATATGCGCGCATTACAAACTCCATAATTGCTGGATGCTTATGCAAAAGTTCTACTTTCTTATTAGCTCCATACGTCATTAAGTCGAAGAAGTCTGTGATTTCATCAAAGTGTTCATCGATTACCAACGTTTTCATAAGTTCAAAACAATATTGGCAAACATAGATATACAATTCTTTCTTATTGTGAAAGTAATAAAAGAGAAGTCCTTTAGAAATACCTGCTTTTGAGGCAATTTCATCCGTAACAGCACGCTTATATTCATGCTTACCAAAGACTTCCATTGCGGCGTTGATAATATTTGTACGCTTTTCATTTGATAGTTCAAAAAATTTCTCATTCATAGTCGAACTCCTATATTGACCAAGTCGGTTTAACTCTACGGTCAATATCATTTTAACGCATTGACTATTTTTTACAAGCCCCCTTATAAAATCTTTATGTGTTTTTAATATATAAAAAAAGGAGCGTTGTAGTACTCCTTCCATCTTACTTTTGATGAGTTTTTTTCCATTCTTTTATTTGTTGAAGACGTTGTGTTACTTTTGCCTCTGAACCTTGTGTCGTTGGATGATAATAGGTGCGATTTAACAAAGAATCTGGCATACACTGCATATTGGTTAATTTGTCTTCACTATCGTGCGCGTATTGATAATCTTCTCCATAATGTAGCTCTTTCATCAGCTTTGTTGGAGCGTTGCGTATTTGTAGAGGAACTGGTTCTGATAACATCTTTAGTGCATCTTCTTTAGCGGCTCCATATGCCATATATAATGCGTTGGATTTTGGTGCTAGGGATAGATACGTAACGGCATGTGTTAAGTGCACGTTGCATTCAGGCATTCCTAAAAAGTGACAACTTTGATATACAGCGACACAAATTTCGAGTGCTCTACTATCTGCCATACCAATATCTTCACTCGCAAAACGAATGAGTCTTCTTGCGACATATAAAGGATCTTCTCCAGCTTCTATCATACGTGCTAGCCAATAGATTGCCGCATCGACATCGCTGTTACGCATCGATTTATGAAGGGCTGAAATGATATTATAATGTTCCTCACCGGTTTTATCATACAACAAAGATTTTTTAGAAATACATTGTTTTAATGTTTCTTGTGAGATATGAATGCCATCCTCTTGTTCTTCTCCATTTAGGATCAGCATTTCTAAAGTGTTTAGGGCACTTCGTGCATCTCCGTTCGCAAAGGATGCGACGAGCGATAACATCTCTTCGCTAATATGAACATTTTGATCCTTAAATCCACGTTCATCTTGTAGCGCATGGGTTAATAATTCTACCAAGTCTTCTTGTTGAAGACCCTTTAATACGAATACTTTACATCGTGATAAAAGGGCTGAGTTAACTTCAAAGCTAGGGTTTTCTGTAGTTGCGCCAATCAAGATGATACTGCCTTGTTCTACATAAGGTAAGAAAGCATCTTGTTGTGCCTTATTAAAACGATGGATTTCATCCACAAATACAATTGTCTTTCTTCCAAAGACACGAGCACTTTGGGCTTCTTTCATTACCTCTTTAATTTCCTTGATTCCACTAGTAACCGCAGAAAAGTTAATGAATTTCGCTTGTGTTTTATTTGCGATAATTCTTGCTAAGGTGGTTTTACCAACACCTGGCGGACCCCAAAATATCATGGAAGATATTTGATCTTTTTCGATTAGATTCCATAAGACTTTTCCTTTATCTAAAAGGTGCTTTTGTCCAACATAATGTTCTAAGGTCTCTGGACGAAGTCGATTTGCTAAAGGTTCCATGGATTCTTGATGATAAAATAAGGATTCTTGTTCCATTGTATCACTTCCATTCTTTATTTAAGAAAGCTGTTTAAGTATACCTTTGATCCATTTGCACAAGCGATCACTTGCACGATTTGCTGTTTCTAATACTCCTGCATGACTATGTTTCTCTTTACAAATACCAGTTGCCATATTGGTAATACATGCGATACCAAGTACTTCAATCCCTAAGTAGTTTGCCACAATGGTTTCTGGCACAGTGGACATTCCTATCGCATCACTACCGCCTTTTGCATAAAAACGTATTTCTGCAGCTGTTTCGTAATAAGGGCCTTGAAAGAACGTATAGACGCCTTCTTGGAAGGGTATCTCTAATTCTTGTGCAACTTCTTTCGCAAGTGCACGTAAGCGATTGGCATAGGGTTCAGACATATCTGGAAAACGTGGACCAAATCGTTCATCGTTATCTCCAATCAAAGGATTCACACAAACAGAATTGATAAAATCTTCAATAATCATTAAATCTCCTGGTTGAAAACTTGGATTGATTCCTCCACAAGCATTTGTCACAATCAATTCTTTTACCCCAAGTAGCTTCATAACATAGATAGGATACGTAACTTCTTTCATCGTAAATCCTTCATAATAATGAAAACGTCCTTGCATTGCCACTACATGACGTCCTTGTAAAACACCGAACACTAGATTTCCTGCGTGACCCTCCAATTTAGATTTTGGAAAATGTGGAATTTCATTATAGGGAATGATTATTTTCTCACTCATTTCATCAACTAAAGAACCTAATCCACTTCCTAGTACGATTCCCGTATCCACATCCCCTTGTATATGTTTCTTTAGATAATCTACGGACTCTTTTACTTGTTCATAAAACATTTATGATGCCTCCTCTATCTTCCTTAATACACGGCATGGATTTCCAGCAGCTATCACACCTTCAGGAATATCTTTATTAACAACAGCTCCAGCACCAATTACACTGTTTTTTCCAATTGTAACACCTGGTAAAATTGTAACATTTGCCCCAATCCACACGTTATCTTGAATGGTTATTGGATAAGCATACTCCAAGCCAGCATTGCGTTGTTCAATATCAAGGGGGTGACCTGCCGTATGAATTCCACAATCAGGCGCAATAAATACATGATTCCCTATCACAACTTCTGCACCATCCAAAATTGTACAATTATTGTTGATAAACACATCATGTCCAAGGGTGATATTATAACCATAATCACACCAAAAAGGTTGTATAATTTCCACTCTTTCTCCTTTTTCCTTTAACAATCCTTCAAGAATTTCATCATGCCCTTTTGAATCACTAGGTAGTAAATTATTGTACGCAAAACATACATCCTTACACTTTCTACGATCATTCACCAATTCTTTATCCGCTCCAGCATCATACAATTGACCCTGTAACATTTTATCTTTTTCACTCATATATACTCCTAACCTTTTCTTACATTTACATATCTAGTTCTATTTTACCTTATCTTACCCACTTATGAAAGTAAAAACACGTATTATATTTACCTTTAGCTAATGATTTCTAATAAATATGATATAATAAAAATATCACATTAGCGTGAAGGAGGTGCAAGATGATTACAATTATTTATAGTAATTTATTTCCTTTTTTGATATTGCTTATGTTTCTTGCACTTGTCGTCTATAATCCAATTTTCAATAAAAAACAAAAATCTTATTTTATCGCATCTGCATTGACATTCTTGTTCATGCTTATTGTAATCAGTGTCGATTTTTTATCTCATAATTTGTGGAATATATGGTATATAAGAAAGATCACAAGCTTTATAAATTTTGCTGTATGTCCTCTGGTACCATTATTTCTATATAAAATCGCGATTGCGAAAAAATCTTCCTCTACCCTATACATTCCTTTGATTGTGAATGTGATTATTTGTTTTATTTCCATATGGAACGGTTGCGTTTTTAATATAAGCACTTCTAACACCTACGATCGGGGAAGTCTCTTCTTCTTACCTTTCTTAACTACAATCCTCTATATGTGTATACTTATTTGGTATACAGGGCATCAAAGACTTAAGGGAAGATTAATTGAGAGATTATTTTTAACGAGTATCATTACCCTGCTTGTCTTTGGTATGATAATGGAGATTATATTTGGGTATTTTTTCCTTTCTTGGGTTGCGGCATCTTTATCACTCCCCATGTATTACTTATTATTGAATATCAATCATTCTATTTTAGACCCACTTACAAGTGCCTATAATCGTTCAGTTTATATGAAAGATTTAGACCGTATGCATACTCATAAATCATGTATTATTGCATTATTAGATATTAATGATTTCAAAACAATCAATGATACTTATGGACATGATGCAGGAGATCGTTACTTAATAACCTTCACGAATATTATGCATAAGCATGTTCCATCTTGTAGCTTATATCGTATTGGTGGAGATGAATTCGTAGTCCTTTCTAAGAAAGACAATCTTGAAAAAGTAAATGAAGGTATTCTACAGGCTCGTGTTGAAATGAATAAAATACATTTAGACTTCTCTTTTGGAATTGGTAAATATTTACCACAAATCAGTATCTTTGAGTTTATCAATCAAATTGATGCGTTAATGTATGAAAACAAAAAAGCTGATAAAGCAAACAAAAACAAGGTATAGCAAATTCCAAGCTATACCTTATTTATATACTTCATATACAACATATTCTTTATTAAAATGATAACCTAATTTTTCAGCGAGAGCGACTGAATTTTTATTTTGTGCATCCCAACTAGGGTACCAGTCTCTTTCTATACAAAGCAGTAATAAATTTGCTGCACAAGCTAAAGCCAATCCCTTTCTTCTTTCATCACGTCTTGTGTCTATTTCTATTTCAATACCCTGTTTATAATACACATAAGAAGAAGCTCCTGATACAACTTCACCTTCTTTTATTGCGACTACTCCAAGTCCAAATGATAAATATTCTTCTACATCACGAAACACGGAGCATAAATCTTTTGACCATTCTTGACTCATCACTTGATGATACAACGCTTTATCGATTACTTTTAAACAATAGCCTTCAGGTAAGCATTCTACATATTGAACAAGAGTTTCCTTATCAAATATGTTTCCCTCTTTCTTTATCGCATAACGTACAGCCTTATGCGCCTTATCCTTACATATATGGATGATTTGTTTTTCCCATTCTTCATTTTGAGGTGTAAGAATCATAAACTCCTTATCTTGATAAGCAGTTTGTATGAGTTCATCATTTACCTTTCCTGCGAAAAAGCAAAACACATCTACAACAATCATTGCGCTTTGAGGATGGTGTACATCATCACAGTATGCTTTTCCCATACAATTTTGTAGACAGGAAGTGATAAGACTTTCCTGCCAACCATGAAATAAATATGCAATACTATGTTTATTGACTACTTCATATATCATATGTGAACTCCTTTTATTTATTTATACAAGTCATCCTAGAAACTCATTTCTTAAAATCGAATAAAATAATCGATCTACATATTTCCCATCGATATAAAAATAGTCTCGTAATGTTCCCTCGTAGGTAAAGCCACATTTTTCAATGACTCTTTTTGAAGCCATATTTATAGATTTATGACAAATCTGTATTTTATGCAGGTTTATTTGTTGAAATCCAAATGCAATAATCGCACGAGCTGCTTCTGTTGCTAAGCCTATTTTTTGAAACTTCGATCCGATACAATATTCAATCTCCGCAAAATGATTTTTACTGTCCACTAGAAAATACGCAATTTGACCAATGCATTCCATTGTATCTTTTGAAATGATCGCCCAACGATAATAATCCTTCATCTCGTATGATTTTATATATTTATCTAGAAGTTTGTTCACTTCAGATTGTGTTGTGTATACAGGTTCTGCATACATAAATTGTATTTTTTCATCCGCAATCCAATGTTCTAACATCGAGATGCTATCCTCGTTCGTAAATTTTCTTAATATCAATCTTTCTGTTTCTAAAGTTTGTGTTCCTATATGTGTAAGCATAACCTGCTCTCCTTTTCTATTTCTTTTAGCTTTATGAATTTGTGATAAGTCTATACTTCACACGTTTATTTATTGAAGGGAACAGTTTCATATTATAAAACTGTCTAAATGCTTCAAAAAGGTTAGGGTGACATCTTTCGCAACATTAGATGCCTGTTTGCAGTTATTTTCAAAGTTTTCAATTCCGTTATGTCCTGCTGTATCCGAAATGGAACGTATAGCCATAAAAGGTATCGCATTTACATAACACACATGGGCAATACTTGCAGTTTCCATATCAACCGATATAGGTGAATACTTTTCATTTAAGCTATCACGCATATCACCTTCTATAAAATTTTCTCCAGTAATCATGCGACCAAAATGAATGGTTGGACATTTATCAAATATACGCCTTGCTATCTTTAATAAGTTCTTGTCTGTTTCAAAATAAATAGAAGACAACCATGGATGAAATTCTGTTAAGATTTCTTCCTCTACATCATGATACGTGGTTTGGGTTGAAATCACAGTATCAAAAAGTTCTACCTTACTATCCATTCCTCCTGCTACACCCACATTAAGAACTGCCACAACAGAGTATGTATCTATTAATAGTTGCGTTGCAATCGCTGCATTCACCTTACAAACACCACTATACAGTGCGACTACTTGCATGCCCTTTATGTGTCCCTCATAAAACTTCAACATAGCTTTATTCGTAACAATAACATTTTCTATATGTTGCAGAAAGGGAGCTAGTTCTTCATCACTAGCACATACAATACCTATTTTTCGCATACTACACTCCTCCTTTAAAGCAGTAACAATCAACACTTCTATTCCTAATTTCATTCAGAATAGTCACATTTAACACTCCTACTTTCTCCTCTCAATTTGAATGAAAGATATAACCACAAATATAATAATTACTAATATGATAAACATGATAAGTACATATAGCCATTCGATATGAAATAAAATCTTCACCATAAAAAACTAACATACTATACCTATGAAAAGGAACACAATCGCAGATTGTCTATAATGCAAATCTTTATTCATCTTGGCTCGCTCTTCTTTAGATGTATATAAATATTCATTGTTAAACAAAAAACCTTTTCCTTTGAATTGATAACAGCAAATAATAAAGGCACATAGAGATAGAATAAGCAGAATTATAAATGTTGTAGTTTCTTCTGTATTCATTGCAACCGCCCTCTTTGTATAAATCGAACTTTTAACTATTTCTTAATTTTCATTTTTCATCTAACGTACTATAATTCATATCTTGTGCCATGTGATAGTAGCACTCCATCCGTTAATTCTATACATAATATTATGGTATTTTCATCATCAAAATCATTATGTCCATTCCCTATCCATTCAGCGAAAACAACGTTTAGTTTTTCCGCAATCTCTTGATTCTCTCTCTTTTTATAATAACCTAAGTTACTTCCTTTTCCATGAGCCGTAAACCATTCTCCAGATATCGCAACGATCGAGTTCTTCTCTATCTGTTGCATTTTGTTAGAAAGTGCATACGTAATAACATAGAATGCACCATCTTCATAATATGCATTTACACTTCGTACATAAGGCTTTTCATTATCTATCGTTGCGAGCGCAAGAATTGTATCTTTACCAAAACGTTCTTTCATTATTTCTTCAATTTGTTGTGCGAATTTTTTCATAAAATCCATCCCCTATTCTTTCGTATTGATGCGTTGCTAAACTACGATTATTGAACTTAGTTAAACCATAAAAAGAAAAATTAATCTTGTAAAACGTTCTTGATTACCTTTGATAATTCGTTTGAATTTTCAACCATTATCACATGGGTCCAAATGATGACACATACTTTTTGCACAGTTCACACCTTAGAACGTAAATGGTTTCATAATACTCAACAATCCTATTTCTATTGTTTATCATATCATACTGTACTAGTTACTACAACATTGATTAAGGGGCGTAATTATAGATATCCTAACTTAATATGTATTAAAAAACCCGCATAATTACGGGCTTAAGCTCTAGATAAGCGTATAACATTTTCCACATAAACTGTATGTTACTTTTAGACATTATATCATTGGACTTATCCCAATGAAGAAATGCGTCTTTTTTGATTATGCATTCTAGCTGCAATCAAAAAATATTGAAGAACTCCTATTCCATTTTAAACTTATTCTTTATTAAACAAACTGGAATTTAATACTATTTGTTATATTCAAGTACAGTGGGAAGATTTTCCCAAAGTTCTGCCCTCGTCTTGCTTTTTCTCAATTTTTCCAATACCTCTATGTCAGGATTAGGATATACTACGAAGCAGTCAACTTCTCCCATTTCTGAACGTATGGGAAATGCAAGCTGTTCGGTTTCTATTGAAAATTGTGCATTCACACCAGGCTTATTTCCTCTTGCGTCAAGCCTTATCCATTTTTTATAATCTTTAATGTATACGCCATTTAGTCCATGATAGATTAGTACAGGAGCTGCTTCATCATCTAAAATTAACTTTTGATAACAAAAACCTGTTGCAATAGATTTATAGCGTAATAACGCAGTAAGCAAGTGAGATTTAGCAAAACAAATCCCATGACCTGCTTTTAGCACTTCCGAAGCTGTACAAGTAATTATATCTGCATTTATATCTGCCGAATGTGAAATATTATCTCTAACAAATTCATAGGCTTTCCTAATAAAATCAAGCTCATTATCTGCCTTTTCGAATAACGTATCAGCCAATTCTATAATGACTTTGTTATCATAATCAATTATACTATCATTCTTTAGATATTCGTCCATTTTATTCGAGTATAAAATTATATCCATTTTTTCTCCACCAAATTCTAATTTGTTTACCTATTTTTGCCTTACTAATTTCACGATGCTCTCCACATGAAAACTGAATGGGAACATATCGACAGGTTGAATGATATCGATAAAATAATTCTGTGCATGTAAATATTTTAAATCCCTTGCTAAAGTTGCAGGATCACAGGATACATAGATAATCTTTGCTGGATTCATTTTCACAATGCTACTAAGTGTTGCTTCATCACAACCTTTTCTTGGCGGATCTACTACCACTACATCAGGTTGTAAGCCTTGTTTCTGTAATATGTCCGCATACGTTGATGCATCATTACATACAAAATCAATGTTTTTCAGATTGTTTAAATCCGCATTCTTTTTCGCATCACGAATCGCAGCTTCTACAATCTCAACACCGATTACTTTTTTAGCTTTTTGCGCAAGGAACATAGAGATAGTTCCAACTCCACAATATAAGTCTATGATTGTTTCATTTCCCTTTAAATCACAAAATTCTAAAGCCTTACCATAGAGAACTTCTGTTTGTTTTGGATTCACTTGGTAAAAGGATTTGGAAGAGATATGAAATTTTAGATCATGTATTTTATCAGTAATCGTTGGTTCTCCAAATAGAAGGGTTTCTCTCTCCCCTAGGATTACATTATCTTCTCGTGTGTTTAAATTGAGTACTACACTCTTAATGTAAGGGAGTGCATCACATAGGTCTTTGCACATTTCTTTTTGATGTGGGAAATCCTTTGCACGTACAATCCATACAACCATAACTTCACCTGTCGCAAACCCATCCTTAATTAAAAGATGACGGAAGTATTTTGCATTTTGATATTTACTTAAGAGTGTAC
The DNA here is from genome assembly GCF_053848885.1 of Amedibacillus sp. YH-ame10. Classification (NCBI taxonomy): domain Bacteria; kingdom Bacillati; phylum Bacillota; class Erysipelotrichia; order Erysipelotrichales; family Erysipelotrichaceae; genus Amedibacillus; species Amedibacillus sp. YH-ame10. The sequence goes on along the minus strand of NZ_JBSPFA010000008.1, from coordinate 66,657 downwards.
GCATTTCTTTTAATACTTCATTGATGCGTTCACTTTGAATCATACAAGTGTCTGTATCTACGATCGTATTACTATTAATACGATAAAACCCAGTAAGTACCTTGTTGTCAACACACCCAACTGGAACTTGGCCTTTGTTACGGTAATTGCTGTAATGTTTCATTCCTAGTACGTCGTTTACAGCTGTATCTACTTTCGCAATACGTGTGATGACATCTTGTACCTTTTGTTTTTTATATTGCAATTGTTCTTTATAGGACATATGTTGAAGTTGGCATCCACCACATTGTTTCGCAATAGGGCATAATGGTGTTACACGCTCTTCACTTTTCTTAAGGATGCGCCAAAGTTTACCAAAACCATATGTCTTCTTCGCCATAGTGACAATGATTTCTCCTGTTTCCCCTTTGCACATACCTTTTACAAACAAAGGAAATCCATCTACTTTGACAACACCATTTCCATCATGTGTATATCCACTACATTCCGCAATTACTTTATCATTCTTTTTCATATTCTCACCTCTGAATAAAAAAGGGCTTATTGCCCTTTTTCTGCGTTTGCTTGTTCTTCCAACAGTTTCTTCGCAACTTCCTCATTCTTTGCAGTTGTTGGAACGGAAACATTTGGCTCTGATGCTGCTGCAGTCTTTGTCTTAATCATAAATATTTGACCATCCGCGGATTTTGTTTCATCAGGGATATAGTTATATACATTAATTTCCACATCATACATCTTTGTTGATTTTTTATTGTTTGTGAAATACGTATCGATTGGTAGAATACTATTCACACTATCGTATGCTTGATTCATAATGCTTGTAATTGTATCTGCACTCGCATCATCTGCTGTATCAATATTCACGCGTAATGTTGCGCTGATTAAATTGATTTCTATTTTCTCAGTACCATCAATTTTTAAAGCTGTCCTTAACTCACTTAATTGTTTCTCGGTAATCGCAGGATTCAATGAATCTTCAAAGCGATCTCCAACGGTTGGTTTTCCAGCATTATCTTTTGCGCCAAAATAAATATAAATCAGTAAAACAAGTGGGATTAGAATTACAATTCCCGCTACAGTATATAATATTTTACTGCTCTTACTAAGGTTTTTCAATTTACTCATAATTGCACTCCTAACACTTATTTATTACGTATGAAATTAGTATAACACATTATTTAGTATAACACAAAACATGGAAAAATAAAGTTTCTTCATCTTACGATTTTGTGAACTTAACGCTTTTTCAACTCTTCTTGAATCATTTTATTCGTCATCGCAGGATTTGCTTGTCCCTTAGATGCTTTCATAACCTGACCTACCAAGAAACCAACGGCACGATCTTTTCCGTTTTTAAAGTCTTCAATGGATTGAGGATTACTATCGAGCACACTCGTAATAATGTCCAATAACTGAGAAGAATCACTCATTTGCTTCATGCCTTTTTCTTCTACTACTGTTTTTGGGTCTTTCCCCTTCATGATTTCTTCAAATACTTCTTTCGCTTGTTTACCTGATATTTCCCCTTTATCTACCATATTAATCATATCTGCTAGATGTTGGGCTTTACAAGGATTATCCACGATTTTGATATTATCTTTGTTTAAGGCAGCAACAACTTCAACGATAACCCAGTTTGCTGCTTTCTTATAGTTGTCTGTGAATTTCACAACTTCATCAAAGAAATCAGAAAGTTCACGATTGGCAACCAATACATCTGCATCGTAATCATTTAGACCGAAAGATTCTTGATAACGTGCTTTACGCTCATCCGGTAATTCCAACATCGTGGATTGTATTTCTTTGATCCAATCATCTGCTATACGAATCGGAGGAATGTTTGGTTCTGGAAAGAACTTGTAGTCAACATCGCCTTCTTTTTTACGCATTAGGATAGTCGTCTTTTGTGTTTCATCATAACGACGCGTTGATTGTATTACTTTTTCTCCATTTTCTAATACTGCAGTTTGACGCTCTACTTCTGCATCAATTGCTTTTTGAACATTGGAGATAGAGTTCAAGTTTTTCACTTCTGTTTTTGTACCAAATACATCACTACCAACTGGTCGTATGGATACATTGACATCACAACGCATACTTCCTTCTTCCATTTTTACATCACTTACGCCTAGATAATATAACATTGTTCTTAATTTTTCTACGTAAGCCGCAGCTTCTGCGCCACTTCTAATATCTGGTTCACTTACAATTTCTATAAGAGGTGTCCCTGCACGATTAAAGTCGATAAGAGTTCCTGCATCAGAGTGAAACTGTTTTGCAGTATCTTCTTCCATGTGCATACGATTGATTCGAATTTCTTTTTTTCCTTGTTCTGTTTCTATGGTGATGCTTCCACCTGATCCAATAGGATGAAATTGTTGTGTAATCTGGAATCCTTTTGGTAAATCTGAATAGTAATAGTTTTTACGATCAAATTTTACAAGTGGATCAATTTCACAATGCAAGGCTGTTGCGGCTAAAATAGCCAAACGTAACGCTTCTTTATTTACACAAGGTAATGTACCTGGGTGTCCTAAATCGATTTCATTTACACAAGTGTTCGCAACTTCTCCGAAAGATGTTGGAGCGGAAGAGAACATTTTTGTCTTTGTCTTTAATTCACAGTGGATTTCAATCCCAATGACTGTTTCGTATTTCATTCGTCTACCTCCACATCGTTTCCTACTAGTCCTGTTTCTTCTTCAATTGCACTACCAATATTGAACAATGTTTGTTCATCGAATGCTTTTGAAGTCATATTAATACCAATTGGCATACCTTCTACAAATCCAGTTGGTATAGTGATACTTGGGTATCCACTAAAGTTACCAAGAACCATATGATTTTCTGTAACTAAAGCATTTGAATCTAAGGATGCATCTTTGCTCGCTTCACTCAGTGGCGCAATATCTCCACTAGCACTCGCAATGATAACGTCGTAAGAGTTTAATACTTTGTTTACCTCTTCTACAATTAAGCGTCTAACTTTTTGTGCTTTACGGAATATTTTATCCTGATTTTCTGCGAATAAGGAATAACTTCCAATGACAAAGCGTTTACGAACATAAGATGAAAACCCGTTGGTACGAGAATGAATCATCACATCTTCTACGCTTTCACCATCTTCACGCATTCCAAAACGAATACCATCTAAATTAGAATGATTCGCTGTTGCCTCTGCATTTGAAATAATGAAATACGTTGGCAATAGTGCTCTCATCAGTTTATCGTCCATATTCACACGTTCTACGATAGCTCCACGTGCTTTTAGTTTATCCATCAAATCATCAAAATTTTCTTGAATTTCTTTACGTACTCCAGCTTGTACATTATCTAGAATCGCAATCTTTTTTCCCTTGATATCTGCGTTGATATTTGCACTATAGTTTTCCACTTCTTTATAAGAGCTTGTCATATCACGATCATCACGTCCTGCAAGTACTTCTAAAGCAACTGCCGCATCTTTCATAGATGTAGTAAAATACCCTACATGATCAAGGCTAGATGCATAAGGAATGATACCATAACGAGAAATTCTACCATACGTAGGTTTCATCCCAATGATTCCATTATATGCAGCAGGTTTACGAATACTATCTCCAGTGTCAGTTCCAATAGCTAACGGTGTAGCTCCACTTGCGACTAGTACTGCACTACCTCCACTAGAACCTCCTGAAATACGAGTCGTATCCCAGGGATTGTTTACTTTTCCAGTATAAGCATTCTTATTAGTACCACCCATACCTAATTCATCCATACTTGCTTTCGCCACAAAGATTGCTCCAGCAGCCTTTAATTTATCTACGATATGTGCATTATAAATAGGCACGTAATTGTTTAATATACGTGATGATGCAGTGGTTGGTATTCCTGCTGTATTGATGTTATCTTTTAATACCACAGGTACTCCATACAATAAAGCATCCTTATCTATAGAGTCTAATTCTTTTATTTGTTCTTGTGTATCGATAAAGTTCACAACTGCATTCAGGTTTGGTTGAGATGCCTTCATGTGTTCGATACTTTTTGCGATACGCTCATTCACATTCAATTTATTTGCTGTTTTAATATCCATCTTACTTCACCACCTTAGGTACATGTACATGTCCTGCTTTTACGCTCTTCACATTTGCCAATGCATCTTCTTGTGAAATTACGCGATCCACTTCATCACTGCGTAAAAATGATGTTTCTAATTCAAAAGGATATACCATTTCCTCTACCCCATCTGTTGGAATTTCATTCAACACATCAATTTGATCTAACAATTCTTTGAACTCTTCTTTTAATTCTTCTGCTTCTTGATCATTGATATCAAACATGATACCATTTGCCAGTTTTTTAAAATACTCTGTACTAAAGTTTTCCATTCGTTGCCTCCTTATACTAATGTAATTACAGTTGTGCTACTTGAACCTTTTTCTCTTTTGATAACTGCCGCATGAGTAGTATCACTACTTATATCCACTGTGATTTCAAAGTTTGTCGCAAATAAGGACAACTTATCATTGATCATCTGTATTGCGGATTTCACTTCTCCACTGCTTCGTGCATGCAAGGTAACAGTGATTTCTAATTTATCGATCGCATTATTCAAATAATGCCCTTTTCCTACAATGGCTACATCATATGGCATCTTATCTTTAAATGCAGCTTTAAAGCGTGAAAAGCTTGTTGCCGTTGTTCCATCTAAAGTAGTTGCAGCCTCTGTTGGAAATAATACCCATTGTTCATTGATAGATTGGAAAGTTCCATCTACCTTTGATTTATAATATACATCGCTAAAGAAAGAGCCAGGCAATGTCTCATCAGTAGAAGAGGTATTGTATAATACTACATAAATTGGTAGATTTTGTCCAACTGCAGGAACTTTCTTACGCAAATATTCTACAGTTTTTCGTGCAGTTTCTTCTGCATAAATTTGAAGTTTTTCTTTTTTCACAGTAGAGGGATTAATCGCATCTCCAATTTTATCATTCAATACGAATGCTAAAGATATGCCTTTAATTTCATCTCCTTTATACCAATCAAATTCATATATATCCAATAACAATACATCAGTACTATCAATTTCTATTTCTCCACCATCTTCTACAGGGAAAGAAGTCCCCACCACTGGATTCATACCATATGGATTATCTTCTTTGTTGAATCTTCCTAATAACCCCGATCCTCCAGAATATGCATCCAAAGTATCATAATCTAAGTATTCACTTTCACGAAATGTATACGTATCTGGTGAGAAGTGTTCCTTGCTAAGTTCCATCAATTGATTTCCAATATTAAATGTTTGTGTTAAATCGGTGGATACACTTGCGTGCTTTTGTGCTGCATCACTTGGTTGATATGGCATATAAGAGGCATAATCATTCTCATTTACCGCTTTTAATGTTTCTCCTTTTTTACTCTCTGTGTCATCTTTACAGCCCCCTATTACGAATAGGGAAGCGCACATCAGTAAACAACCTAAGGTTTTTACTTTATTCTTCATTACCTTTCACCTCTTTCATAAAGGTTTCCTCATCCATCGTTAAAATATTCAATTCTCTTGCCTTCGTAAGCTTACTGCCCGCAGATTCTCCATATATAACAATATCTGTCTTCTTTGAAACAGAGCCACTCACATTCGCTCCTAATGATTCTAACATATCTTTGGCATCATTTCTCGTTAATTGTGTCAAAGTTCCTGTTAATACCACAGTTTTATTTGTAAAAATACTTTCACGCACTTCTTCTTTTTCACTATCCATACGTAAACCATATTCTTTTAAGTGTTGAATGAGCTCTATGTTTTGGGGTTGAGCAAAGAAAGCAACAATGCTTTGTGCGGTTATTTCACCAATATCTTTGATAATTTTAAGTTCTTCTATAGAGGCACTCATCAATGCATCAATGTGTAAGAAGCGCTTTGCTAGAATCTTCGCAGCTTTCTTTCCAACTTGTCGAATTCCTAAACCATAAATCATATCTTCAAGAGGATTATTTTTGCTTAGTTCTATCGCATCTACCATTTTCTGATAGGATTTTTCTTGGAATCCTTCCATTTGTAAAATATCTTCTTTATGGTCCTTTAAATGATATATATCTTCGATTGTATTTAACAAACCTTGTTTATGAAAAAATTCTATTTTCTTATCACCCAAGGTATCTATATTCATGGCGTCTCTAGATGCGAAATGAATCATACTCTCCACAACTCTTGCGGGACAATCTTGATTAATACAATAATGGGCAGATTCTTCTGGAAAACGCACCAACGCACTGTCACAAATTGGACAATGGGTTGGAAAATGATAGACACCTTGTGTGCCATCTCGTCTTTCAATGAGTGGACGCACAACTTCGGGAATGATATCTCCGGCTTTACGTACAACTACATCATCATGAATACGTATATCTTTTTCTTTAATCATATCTTCATTATGTAACTGCGCTGCACTTACGGTTGTACCAGCCACTCGAACAGGTTCCAACACTGCATTGGGTGTAATTCTACCTGTTCTTCCTACGGTAACTACAATATCTAATAATTTTGTAATCACTTCTTCTGCAGGAAATTTATAGGCGATGGCATAACGTGGAACTTTCACTGTTGTACCTAAGGTACTCCATGAAGAAATATCATTTACTTTAATAACCATTCCATCAATTTCATAAGGTAGTGTATTTCGTTGTTCACTCATTTCTTGAATAAACTCCCATACTTCTTCAATGGTAGAAGTTACTTTACGTAGTGGATTTACTTTGATGTGCATCTTTTCCATGGTTTTAAGTGCTTCTTCATGACTTTGAATACCAAAGCTTAACGCATCTTCAAAGTAATAAAGATAGGCGTCTAATTTTCGACTTGCGGCAATGGAACTATCCAACTGTCGAATACTTCCTGCAGCGGCATTTCTTGGGTTCGCAAAGAGTTCTTCACCCTTTTTTTCTCGTTCTATATTTAATGCCTCAAAGCTACTCTTAGGCATATACACTTCACCACGAACTTCAACATCTCCCATGATATCAATATGCATTGGAATAGAAGGAATTGTACGTACATTGGAACTTACATCTTCTCCAATCACTCCATCCCCTCGCGTTAATGCTTGTACGAAACGCCCATCATGGTAGTGTAAAGAAATTGCTAATCCATCCATCTTTAATTCCACAACATATTCCACATGTGGCACAACTGCACGTACACGTTCATCAAACGCCTTTAAATCTTCGAAGTTAAACGCATTTCCTAACGATAACATTTGACTCTTATGTGGTACCTTAACAAAACCATCAAGGACTACTCCACCTACTCGTTGTGTAATACTGTTAGGGTCTTGATATTGTGGAAATTCTTCTTCTAGTTGAACCAATTCTTGATAATAACGATCATATTCTTGATCATTTACACTTGGTTTATCTAATACGTAATATTCATAGGCAAAACGATCTAATATTCTGCGTAATTCTAAAATTCTTTGTTGACTCATAGAGACCTCCTATTTTTTTGTTAGGGAAGGATGACTGGTAACAATTTTTCGTATTCCATATTTTTTATCAAAAGCAATGACTGCTAAATCATCTTCCAGTTTAATAACTACACCATCACCGAATATCTCGTGTGTAACTAAATCCCCTTTACGTATTTTACCCTTTTTCTTAACAGGTATATCCTCTTGTGTATCTTCTTTTGAAACTTGTGGCTTTTGCGTGTGGAATTTTTGCGTAGTATCTCTTTGGAAAGTTGTACTTTGTGATATAAAATCACTTCCACTAAAGGTATCCACATCGGATGAAAAAGTATTCTTTGGTTTTGCGCCTACATCCAACATACAATCTTCTGGTATTTCCTTGATAAAGCGTGATGTTGTTTTTAACTTATCAAGTACATAACTATACCCATAAGAATCCGACAAGTATAATTGTTTTTTCGCACGTGTAAAAGCAACATATGCAAGTCTTCGCTCTTCTTCTAATGCTTCATGTCCACCTTCCGCAATGGACTTTTCATTTGGAAAAATTCCTTCGCATAAGCTGTATACAAATACATTATCAAACTCTAATCCCTTTGCGGCATGAATGGTCATCAATTGTACGAATTGTCCATCACTTAAATCTTCTTTGTCTGTATATAAGGATATCTCCTGAAGATAGTCATTCAATGTACCTTCTGGATTTGTTTCCACATAGTTGGAAATATCTGATATAAGTTCCTTTATATTTTCTAAACGTTCGATTTCTTTATCTTCACGAAGCATCTCTAAATATCCGCTGTCTTCTAATACCTTTGTCAATAATTGATCAATGCTTATCGCTTCATTTATAGCACGACATTCTTCAATTACTCGTACAAATTCTAGAATGCTTTGTTTTGCTTTCCCTTTTCCAATATCTGCACTCTTTAAGATTTCATACATATTTGTATCTTGTCGCAATGCTTCTTCTTCAATGGTTTCAATTGATTTTGCGCCAATGCCTCGCTTTGGTGAATTGATAACCCGTTTTACTGCTAAATTTTTATATAATTCTTTTTCATCGTCTTCCGTTTTAGGTGCTAATAACCTTAGGTAACTCAAAGCATCCTTTATTTCCGCTCGATCATAGAAACGAATGCCTCCATAAATACGATATGGAATATGGAAATCCAAGAGTGCTTTTTCTAGTGCTCTTGAAAGGTAATTGGAACGATATAAAATTGCCATATCATGATAGTTCACACCATTATGGTTCATCGTAAGAATCTTACTAGCTACCCATACTGGTTCATTATAGTCATCCATCGCAGTAAAATGTATAATTTTATCGTCACTTTCAATTTGTGTAAATAAATCTTTATCAATACGATTTTTATTATTCTTAATCAATGCGTTCGCAGCGTTCAAGATTGGTTGTGTAGAACGATAGTTTTCATTTAAAACAACTGTCCTACTATTTGGAAAGTCTTTTTCAAAATTCATAATGATGTCTACTTGGGCACCACGCCATGTATAGATGGTTTGATCGGGATCTCCTACAACACATAAATAGCTGTCTTCTTTTACCAACAACTTGATAATATTGTATTGTAAAGCATCCACATCCTGAAACTCATCTACATGCAGATAGGAAAAACGACGTTGCCATTTTGCGCGTACTTCTTCATTTCCATTTAAAATACGATACGCAAAAATCAAAAGATCATCAAAGTCTAGTGCATACATTTCTTTGAGACGCTTCTCATAGAACGCATATACATCGGCCTTAATCTTCTCTCCCTCCCAATGTCCTGCGCTTGCTTTCGCCATCGTTGCGTCTATAAAATTAGTTTTATTCGCACTAATATAACCTAACATACTATTATAACTATATGACTTAACTTCTATATGTAGTTGTTTATACGCATCTTTTAAAATACTTTTTTGATCATCTGAATCAAGAATTGTAAAGTTGCGGGGATAGCCTAATGTTAAAATATCTTCACGAAGAAGACGTACACAAAAAGAGTGAATCGTCGATATATTGACCGCATGTGCAATATCCCCAAGGAATGCTTCTACACGTTCCTTCATTTCTTTGGCAGCCTTATTTGTAAAGGTGATTGCCAGAACTTTATTCGGGTAAATATGACATTCTTCAATCAGGTATGCGATTCTGGTCGTTACTACTCTTGTCTTACCACTACCTGCTCCTGCGATGATGCGCAAATGCTGATTTGTACATGTAACTGCCTCTAATTGATGCTTATTTAATTTATCTAAAAACGACACAAAATCACCTCTACGTTATTGTAACATAAACACCATTAACACGCTATTATTTAATGGCATTGTTAAGCTATAAAAACCTATTTACTCTTTATGACAACGAAAACATTAAGATATTATTTTTTCGCAATAAAATCATTTCAAATATAAAAATTCTTATTTACATTGTTTAAATCTTCGTATGAATTATTCTAAAACTATCATTAAATTTACTTCATATGTAAATCTATAATTTATACATTATTCCATTTATCCTTAAATATGAATATTAATAAAAATCTATAAAATTTTGTGAAGTATATACATTCTAGGAGTTAATTAGTCCCCATTTAAAACTATAATAAAATTTTCTTCCTCTATTTTATTATAGTAAATATAGTAAACAGTTTAATTCAGCAGTATTTTGTATAGGAAAATAATACCAAAGTTATCAAATCGTTTTTAATCAGATAACTTTTAAGACAATTTCAAATTAAAATTCAATTAAATCGTACCGTTTTTAAAAAGATTATGATAAAATACCATTAGATACAATAATGGTATGTTCATCACTCTTATTTAAAAATCTTACATATTCTTAGTAAGCGTTGCAATAATTATGAGTCTACTATTATCTTGCAAAAAATTTTCGATTAAAGCAAATAAGACATAGAAAACCATTAAATATAGGTTTTGAATACTAGTGCTACATCCCGCCCATATGTATATATTCGTATTGGGGAATTTAGTAAACACATCTATAGATGTTTACATATATCATTTACAGGAGGGTAATGAAATGAAAAAATTATTAACAGCATTTTTTTGTGCAACTATGGTTTTTGGATTAACTGGTTGTGGAGCATCAAGGGAGCCTTTGGACACTGAAGGTGTTAAGAAAAATTTAAGCAACGCTGGTTTCAAATTCACGTGCGTAACTTCGGATGGGGACTATGGGTGCTTATTCAGTGATGGAGATAAAGATTTTATGTATATGGAGCTTTTTGGAGTTGTCTATCACACGGATGATAATGCTTACTCAATAGAAAATAAAAAAATGATTGATGGTGATGGTGATGAAACAAAACTTAAAGAAGAATATACAAAAATTTTAAAAGATGCAGATGTTAAGGAAGAGGAATTAATATCTTCAATCAAATCAGAATTCAAGAGCTATAAAACCAAAGCTGATAAAGAAAAGGAAGAAGCAGAGAATAAAGAATATAAAGCAGGAGAACGAGCTTCTATTGAAAGTAATGGGGAAGAAATCGCTGCAATTACATTCAATTCTGCAACTGCAACAGATGAAAGAAACCGTTTTGATGATAGTGGCGCTCAACAAGTCGTGATGCTAAACTATACAATTGAAAATATCAATTCTGAAGATTCTTTATATCTAAGCAGTGTTTCAATGACTGTTATTGGAGATGATGGATCTACCGCAAGTACATATCCTGTATCTGGTGAATATGCGCAAAGATGCCCTAAAGGTGCTAAATCAACTGGTGATGAAGCATATGGATTCAAAACGCCAACCACAAAAGCAAAAGTTATCGTTGAAATGTATATTAATTCAGAAAAAGTCACAAGAACATTTCATTTAGATGTACACTAATATTATAACTTTATCAAAATATATGAACCACCTGAATTTTGAATAAAGAAAAGTCCCTAATGAAGGGGCTTTTCTTTATTCTGCTTATTTGCATTACCAAATATTTGATTATTTATAAAACAAAAATATTAAACTTTATAAAATCAATACGTTTTGACAAATGTAAGAATTTCTTCATTATATATACCGCCACCTTGTGAAAGTTGTTTGTTTCCTCCACCTCTTAGACGATACTTCTCTGAAATTTCTTTGAATGTCTTTTCTGAGTCAAAAGCCAATTCTTTATTGCTCGCAACCACGACATGAACATTATCATATACCTTCGCAACAAAAATAACTGCTTTTTTATAATTATTAGTAATAAATTGTGCCATTGCTGCTAAAGATTTGACATCGATATCATCAAAACCTTGTACGATAACTTCTTCATCACTCTCTGCTAGTTCACGACCAAACATTTCATAATATTTTTGTTTCCATACAACCACATCTCTATTCAGCTGTTTATTCTCATTGATGATGCGATTTACTCCCGTACCAACGTATAAATGAGGAACTGCTAATGTACGACTCACTTCATCTAATACTTGATAACGGCGACTTACACAATCCAAAAATTGATCCCCAACTAAGTATTTTACCTTATATCCATTCGTAGTTTTCTCAAACCCAGAAATATACAACATCTGTAAGTAACGAAGAGAAGGTACATGAAGACATCCGCAAAGATTATAATCCAATGCCCCAATACGCACAACTCTTACATCATCACGATTTACATCCCCTTTTATCGCCAGTCTTTTTGCTTCACTTGGGGTTGGATACTGTACAGTAACTTCTAAATCATCACGAATCAATCCATTACATAATACCTGTAATTCAAATGCCATTTTATCTGTAAATTCTTCAAAATCAAATTCAATATCATTTTCATCATCGCCAGTATGATGAGCTAATGTGTTTACCTTATACACATTCCCCAAAACCGCACTGATTAAATGCTGTGCTGTATGCACTTGGCATTTACGGAAACGCTCATGAAGATTGACACTCATAAATACATTGCCTTCTAATTCCACATCCAACAAGTGCCACAAATACCCATCTTTATACTTTAAATCAAGTACCATGTGTTCATTGATCATGCCAATGTCACTCGCCATTCCACCGCCTTCTTTATAAAAGATAGTGTCCTTGCACGCATGCCAATAACAACCGTTTTCTTCTTCTACTTTTACAACCTTTGTACTAAGTTCCGTAGTGAAACAATTATCATACAATTTATTTGTCATGTCTGTATCCTCCTCTACAGTATATTTTCTTCTATTTTACCATAGTTTCTTCCTTTTTTATCATCAAACTCATTTATATACTATGTGAAATCATGTTATAATAGTATCCAATGACAGGAGTGAATAGTATGAATCAAGTAGCGAGCAATTGGAAAGATTATGAATGCCTTGACGGAGGCAATGGTGAAAAGTTAGAAAGATGGAAGGATATCATTTTAAGACGACCTGATCCAGCGGTTATTTGGCCAATTGATGAGGTTGACAATGATTGGAAAAACCCACATGCACATTACCATCGTTCCAAAAGTGGTGGTGGTCAATGGGAATATAAAAAGAAATTTAAAGAAAGCTGGACTATCTCTTACAAAGAGCTTCGCTTCAAAGTATCTCCTACTGGATTTAAGCATACTGGTTTATTTCCTGAACAAGCTGCGAACTGGGATTTCATGATGGATAAGATTGAACATGCCAATCGAGAAATTCGTGTATTGAATTTATTTGCCTATACAGGTGGTGCAACTATGGCTTGTGCATATGCAGGGGCAAGTGAAGTTGTACACGTAGATGCTAGTAAGGGTATGGTTTCTTGGGCAAAAGAAAACATGGAACTCTCCCATCTAGAAGATAAAAAAATACGTTTTATTGTAGATGATGTATTAAAGTTTGTCGCAAGAGAAAAAAGACGTGGACGTACATATCACGCAATCATTATGGATCCACCAAGTTATGGAAGAGGACCTAATGGAGAAATTTGGAAGATTGAAGAACAACTATATCCACTTATATCTGCTTGTATCGATATTTTGGATGATGATCCCCTATTCTTCCTAGTAAATTCTTATACAACAGGCTTCCCTCCAACTGCTTTACAAAACTTGTTACATGCGACAATCCAAAAGAAATTTCCAAATGGAGATATCGTTGCAGGTGAAATTGGACTTCCTATTACAAAATCAAACACGGTTTTACCTTGTGGAATTTATGGTAAATGGGTATCCAACAAATAAGATAAGAAAGAACTAGCAAAATCGCTAGTTCTTTTCATATACATCCTTATTTCAAATAAGCTTCCCAAATTTCTAATTCTCTTTGTGCACTCTCATGGGAATCAGAGGCATGTATAACATTGTTTACCAAGCGTACTCCTGCAGTTGCCTTATCATAGTTATCATCACTATATAAATGGCGAATCGTTCCCTCTGCAGCATCTTGTGGATTTGTTTTTCCCACAAGCGCTCTACTATATTCGATGATATCCTCGCTTCCATCATATGCAATTTCCATTGGCATAATATGATGTGGACCCTCATAATAAAATGAATTAAACAATTTTCCTGGGAAATTAAATCCCTTACCCATAGAATCGATCACACCAGAATAGTGTTCCATCAAAGTCTTCATAATTTCCATATTAACTTCTAGTTTTTGTCCCCTTACAATATGTAAGCCTGCTTTTTCTAAATCATTGAGTACGGATTGTGCATTATTAGAAGCAAAAGCATCTGGTTTTAACATCATAAATGTTTTCTGTGTCATAATATTTCTCCTTATCTGACAAGTTCATCACTTTTTTGAATATGCTCGACGATTTGTGAAATGATTTCCACACGATTGAATGGCGTAATTAAATAATATCCATCCACAATCCCCATAAGCTGATCCACCATATCGCAAGACAGGGATACCGCAAGTTCACTTGCTTCTTCTCTTGTCTTTCCCTCATACATTGCAATATAGCTTTCATCTACATCAATTCCAGAAATCTCATTGTTCATATAGACTGCATTTCGATGGGATACAACTGGAATGATCCCCCCTAAGATTTTCCCTTTCAACTCTTGTTTGGCTACCTTTATATTTTCTAGCGCTCTTTTTGATAGCACGGGTTGGGTCATAAATACATCTACTCCATGTTCTTCTTTACGCTTTGCCTTCGCAAGCTCTTGTGCAAAATTTGTGGCATTTACATTTAGTGCGCCATAAATCAAGAATGGATGAGGAAAGATGGTATCATTTAAGTCTTTAATATAACTTGCTAATATTTGAGAATTAAAACTAAATACACCCTTTACCTCTGCACGATCTGCACTAGGAACTGGATCTCCTGTAACTACAAGTACATTATGTATTCCCTCAATACCTAAACCATACAACAATGCCTTAGTCGCATTAATATTACGATCTCTGCATGTCATATGTGGTATGACTGTCATATTCATTTCTCTTCGTAATTTTGCGGCTAACATGGAACTATCAACACGTGCACGTGCAATGGGACAATCCGCAATGGTAATCGCATCAATACCTTGTTCACGCAAATATTCTGCGTTATTCATAAACTTTTCAATATCACAATTATTAGGAGGATCAAATTCAACCGCTATAATATGTTTCCCTTTTTTCATCTTCTCATGTAAGGGATTTAGTTCTTGTGTCATTTTCACCATTGGTTCATTTGAACTTGAAACTTGACTACGTGCTTCGCTATGATGCTTAAGCAGTTGCGCAATCTTTTCAATATACACAGGTGTTGTACCACAACATCCCCCAATAATACTCGCCCCATCTTCTACAATCGCTTGCATTTCATTCGCAAAATATGTACTACTATCTCTGAAATAAGTACGATTTGCCATAATGGTAGGATAACCTGCATTTGGCATAATTAAGATTGGCTTACTACGATCTAGTGTTTGTAACAGTCTACGTAAATGCATAGGACCACATACACAGTTGTATCCATAAGCATCTACATGTTCGCACTCCACCATATTTTTTATCAATTTATTTCCTGATAAACCTTGTTGCGTATATCCATCTGCACTCACCGCAAAGGATGTAATAATCTTACTGTATTCACATTGTGTCTTTATATACTGTGCAATTTCTTTTAAACCTTTATCATTTGGAAAAGTTTCAAATAGGAAATGGGTTGCCCCTTCCTTCAAAAAGATATCTACAATAACTTTCAATTGTTCAAACATCGAAAACTGTTTCTGTTCAAGACAAGGTCCTATATCCGCAAACACTTTACAATCATGTCCCTTTACAGCTTCCTTTGCCAATCGATATCCTTCAATGATAATGTTTTGTATTTCTTCCATACTGCATTCTAATTTGGCTGGATTCGCATTAAACGTATTTGTTTTTATTGCTTGGGCACCTGCACGAATATATTCTTGATGAATCTCTAGAACACGTTGTGGATACTTTATGTTTGCGAGTTCACAGTTGATATCTCCATCATATAAAGACGCATAATAGGTTCCAAATGCACCATCAAACAAGAATCCATCTTTATCTTTTATCATCCAAACACCTCCTTCGCAATGTCTGCACTTTCCTTCGCATCTTTTGCGTAATAATCTGCATGTATCTCCTGTGCATATTCCTCACTAACAACAGCACCACCTACCATGATTTTACAATCATGCCCCGCTTGATGAAGTGCCTCTATAGTATCCTTCATTGCAGGCAAGGTAGTTGTCATCAACGCGCTAAGACCTATCAAATAGACTTGTTCTTTTATTGCCGTTTCCACCACTTTTTCGATAGGTACATCTTTACCTAAATCAATCACATCATATCCATAATTCTCTAGAACAACTTTTACGATATTCTTTCCAATATCATGTACATCCCCTTTTACAGTAGCCAAAATGATTTTTCCTTTGGATATCGTCTTTTCCCCTTTTGCGGACATGAACTTCTTAATCTCTTCAAATGCCATCTGGGATGCGGTTGCGGCATTGATTAACTGAGGCAAATAAATCTCCTTCTTTTCATATCGTTTTCCAACAATATCCAAAGCAGGAATCAAGTAATGATCAACAATATGTAATGCAGTTTCCTTTTGTAAGAGTTCAATTGTCATCTTCCTTGTCTCTTCTTTTAATCCACGTCCGATTGCCTCTTGAATACTCATATGCTCGCTTTGTACAACTTGGGTTGTTTCTTTCGCTTCACTATAATGTGCAATATATTTTTCTGAATGTTGATCGATTCCATATAATACTCGATATGCACGAACCGCATCCATCATAGCTTCTTGATTAGGATTCATAATTGGCATATTCAATCCGGATTGCATTGCCATAGTTAAAAAGTTTTGGTTTAACACCATACGTCTAGGCAATCCAAAAGAAATATTAGATACCCCCAACACGGTATGTACGCCAAGTTCATCACGTATTCGCTCAAGTGTAGAAAGTGTTTGTAGTGCACCTTCTTGTTGTGCAGATACAGTCAGTGTTAAACAATCTAAAAATACTCTGTTCTTTTCAATGCCATATGATTTTGCAACTTCGATAATACGTTTTCCAACTTCAAAACGTCCATCGACTTGTTCAGGTATTCCTTGTTCATCCATTGTTAACCCAACAACATTCGCACCATACTTCTTGATAGAAGGAAGAATACGTTCCATAACTTCCATTTCTCCATTGATGGAGTTCACAATTGGTACACCATTATAAACTCTAAGTGCCGCTTCAATTACTTCTGGATTTGTAGAATCGATTTGTAATGGTAAATCTACAATGGTTTGAAGTTCTTTAATTACCGCAACCATCATGGCCAGCTCATCAATACCAGGCAATCCCACGTTAACATCTAAAATATCTGCCCCTGCATTTACTTGTTCCATCGCAATGGACAACACGGTATCTAAATCATGTTCCAGCAATGCCTGTTTCATTCGCTTGTTTCCAGTTGGATTGATTCTTTCTCCAATGACTTGAACATGTTGAATATCTAAACATTTCGTTGGTGTACATGCATACGATTTCGTATTCTCAACCATATCAAATTTTGATATCTTTAAGTGTTTCTTTAACTCTTTGATAAACTCAGGTGTTGTTCCACAACATCCTCCAACATATTGTATCGGCAAGTTTGTAAACCCTTCTAATAAAGAAGCAAACTGTGACGCATCAATATCATAGAGATTCGTCTTAGGATCAGGCAATCCTGCATTCGCCTTAATGATCAAAGGCAACGTTGTATATTGCGCCATTTCTTGAGCTATTGGTAAAATTTCAACAGGTCCTAATGAACAATTGATTCCAATTGCATCTACACCTAATCTTTGTGCAAGTAAAGCAAAACTCGCGACCGTACACCCAGTAAATGTACGATGATCCGCTTCAAAACTCATGGTCACAAAAATAGGCAAATTCGTATTCTCTTTTGCCGCCAAAATGGCTGCCTTAACTTCGTATAAATCACTCATTGTTTCAAATACAACAAGATCTGCCCCCGCTTCTTGACCAGCTAATACTTGTTCCTTAAAGATATCGTACGCTTCTTCAAAAGCTAGATAACCATTAGGTTCCAACATCTCTCCTATTGGTCCTATATCAAGTGCTACTTTCGTATGTTCTTGCGCTACAGATTTTGCCTGTAAAACAGCCGCAGAAATAACTTCTTGAACACTATATCCTGTCTTCGAAAGTTTTTTTATATTCGCCCCAAATGTATTGGTATAAATGATTTCACTTCCTGCATCGATATAAGTCTTGTGTATTTCTTTTATAATCTCAGGGTGTTGAATTCCAAAAATCTCAGGAATTTCTCCTGGTTTCAAACCTCGTGCCTGCAACATCGTTCCCATTGCCCCATCTAAAAATATAATCTCTCTAGTTTTCACTTCCACATGTTGTTCCTCCTTTACGAAATTCACATCGATCACGTAATGAACAATACCCACATCCTCTTAACATAGCAGGTTGTGGTTCATCCGCAATCCCAATAATTGCTGTCACACTTTTCATAGGATGTAAAACAGAACTCTCGTTCACATATAACCCTATTTTCTTTGATGTCTCTAAAACATTCAATAAATCCTTTTGAATAGTGATAGGCAAATCTCCATATCCACAAGAATAACGATCTGTTAGATAGTTTCCTTTTTTCTTATATTCTATTTCTAACTGCTGTTGCAACTGATCACAAACATGTTCGATAGCAGCATTCGCACAACAATCAAAGATAAGTGCTTTTCCCATGTCTACGAGTTGTAATCTTCGCATTTCTTTCTCAATGCTGATTCCTAATGTGACTGCCAACAAAAGACAATGATGACTCTTTTTTAAAAGCCTCTTAATATCGTCTCCACTTAGTACAACCTCTGCCCCTATCAGTTGTTGATTTTCCCATGCAAATTCACGATACATAAAACGAGGCATCGATAAAGCAATCACTTTTTGTTTCATATCCTCGATTTCTTTCATCATTTGTTCATCAGGCTTACTTTTTGCATTTCCTATAAAATGAAGTATCTCTTCATTTGTCAAATTCTCTAATGTAAGTTCCATAAAGACCTCCTTATGGCAGAAAGGCTTTCATCCAGCGGGAGAAAGCCATTTTTATTCTACTATATCCTACATGAACAACCTTCATGTATTCTTTCTTCTATTCACTCTTCATGAATTCTTTAATCATTGGAATACGTTTCTTTGTATCTTCATACCCCAAGTCAAACCATCGTTGTAATAATTCCTTATCTTGTGTATAGCGTGTTACACCATAATCTGCACTTGGTCTTAACACCAAAGCTTTACCTTCTTTTTCAAGTTTCTGTATAATTCCCCATTGTTTTTCATAATTCAAATGACGAATACGCAAATTATCTCGCACTTCCTTATTTCCAGGATACATCAAACGTGCTAATTTAATTTGCCAACTTGCGGCAGGTTTACGCACATAATTCTCTTCCTTTGTAGAAATGAATACATGCTTTTCCATACCTTGGCGTATGCTTTGTTCGATTGGAATCATATCGATCAATCCGGCATCCATATATTTTTGCCCTTGAAACTCCACAGGTCTTGTTAATAAAAACAAAGAACATGAAGCACGCATCAAACGCTGTTCTTCAGGGTCAAAACTTTCCTTTGGAAAATATTCAATAGCATTGGTTTTCATGTTATAAACACCAATATCTAGTTGCGTTGGATTCTCCATAAATGCCTTGTAATCAAGTGGTGCATGTTTTTCTATGTATTTACATACATGATGAATTCCAAACACGCCACGTTCGGTAAACAATGGATATAATCCTATCGCCTTAGGATCACTTGCAGAGTCTACCCCTGTAATTCTAAGTCTTTCTCTTTGTCCAGAAACAAATGGTAACAATACCTCCGCACCAGCACTAATACCAGTCGTATATGGAAATGTTATATTTTCATCAAGAAAGCATTGAAGAACACCACAAGTATATGCAGCTTTAGTCCCTCCACCTTCACATATTAATCCTATTTTATCACTCATAATCTAAGCACCTCAATGTTAATATTATACTATTTCTTACTTCAATCGTAAAGAATAATCAAAAGAAACATAAATCTCTACGTTTCATCTTTTTTTCATCAAAAATCCTCCTTCTCTTTATCTTATAATTCGTTCTTTATTTTTAACTACACCTATGTATCGAAAAAGAACAGCTCTCGCTGTTCTTTACGTTATTCTTTAATATATCCTTCCTGTTTAGTAGTTTCTTCTTTCCACTTTCTTCCAAAGTAGAAAGTACCTACTTGAACAACGAAGAATACTGCCATCCATAATGTCCATGTATCCACAAACACCATTTTTAGTGTGATATCTTCTGTAATACAGAATACAATTACAGAAAGTATTGCGATGATGCTAGAAGTAAGTTTCAACCATGTTTTACGTGTGTAAATAATATGATCTTTTCCTTCTTCCTCTTCCTCGTCTTCTTTCTTTCGTTTTGATACTAAAAGGAATATTGCTAGAACTAATGTTCCTCCTGCTAATACTAGATTTAATAATGCCCATGTTCCCTTATCCGCAGCTTTTGGAGTTTCTTTTTTCTTCACAACTTCTTTACCATCGGTTTTTGGAGTCGTATTATCTGGTACTTGTACCTCAGGATTTACCACAACAACACCTGGAATAAATGGTGGAACCACTGGCAATTGAGGAATTGGAGTAACTGGTGTAATAGCTGCAGTCACGCGCAACGTTCCTGATACGGTTTGAATTTCATAGTTGCTTGTTTTATCACTCGCACCCGCAAAAACTGTAACTTTGCTAACTTTGTTTTCACTTGTACCAACTGTTTGTTGTGAACCCGTTATTTCAACTTCCATCGTTTGCTCTTTTACTAAAGCATTTTCAGAAAGAGTATAACCAGGTTGAACAAGTGCTACATTATCAAATACCTTAGAGGCACTTTGGGCAGTAATTGTAATAGCTCGTTTTGCAATTACTACATGTCCTGTAAATACTTCTGAATCTTGATAATTTTCATTTACTGCTTTTAAATATACTTCATAAGTCCCCGCCTCAGTAAAGGATGGAATTTCTATAGACCATTCTTTACCATCTTTTGAATATAGAACTTCACTGTTTTCCACTGTAGTTTCTACTTTGCCTACAGTATGATTTTCTCCATCATACGTAGCTTTTGTATCTTCTACTGATACTTTATTTAAATCATTTGATGCTTTTACAACTTCTAATAATCCTTCTACATAATGGATTTTATAGTTATTTGTTGTATCTTCTTTTCCAAATACAATACGTGCATCCTTAACGATATTTTTCGCTGTTCCTACATTTGTAATAGAACCAACTACTTCTATAGATCCAATTTCTTGACCTTTTACTAAACCATCTTTGGATACACTGTATTCTTTACTAGTTAACGCTTCTTTGTTGTATGCACGTTTAGAACTTGATGCAGTAATAGTCACATCACGTTTTGCGATAGTTACTTTTGATTCAATTACTGTAGAATCCTCATAATTATCATCTTTCGCTTGTACATAAACTGTATATTCTCCTGCTTCGATAAATTGTGGTTTTTCTTGTGACCATTCTTTACCATCTAAGGAGTAATATACTTTTGCGCCATCAACTGTGGTTTCTACTTTTCCTACAGTATGATCTTCTCCATCATACGTAGCTTTTGTATCTTCTACTGATACTTTGTTTAAATCATTTGATGCTTTTACAACTTCTAATAATCCTTCTACATAATGAATTTTATAGTTCTTTGTTGTATCTTCTTTTCCAAATACAATGCGTGCATCCTTAACGACATTTTTCGCTGTTCCTACATTTGTAATAGAACCAACTACTTCTATAGATTCAATTTCTTGACCTTTTACTAAACCATCTTTGGATACACTGTATTCTTTACTAGTTAACGCTTCTTTGTTGTATGCACGTTTAGAACTTGATGCAGTAATAGTCACATCACGTTTTGCGATATTTACTTTTGGTTTGATTACTGCAGAATCCTCATAATTATCATCTTTCGCTTGTACATAAACTGTATATTCTCCTGCTTCGATAAATTGTGGTTTCTCTTGTGACCATTCTTTACCATCTAATGAGTAATATACTTTTGCGCCATCAACTGTGGTTTCTACTTTGCCTACAGTATGATTTTCTCCGTCATACGTTGCTTTTGTATCTTCTACTAATACTTTGTTAGAATTATTTGATGCTTTTACAACTTCTAATAATCCTTCTACATAATGGATTTTATAGTTATTTGTTGTATCTTCTTTTCCAAATACAATGCGTGTATCCTTAACAACATTTTTCGCTGTTCCTACATTTGTAATAGAACCAACTACTTCTATAGATCCAATTTCTTGACCTTTAACTAAACCATCTTCGGATACACTGTATTCTTTACTAGTTAACGCTTCTTTGTTGTATGCACGTTTAGAACTTGATGCAGTAATAGTCACATCACGTTTTGCGATATTTACTTTTGATTTTATTACTGCAGAATCCTCATAATTATCATCTTTCGCTTGTACATACACTGTATATTCTCCTGCTTCGATAAATTGTGGTTTCTCTTGTGACCATTCTTTACCATCTAATGAGTAATATACTTTTGCGCCATCAACTGTAGTTTCCACTTTTCCTACAGTATGATTTTCTCCATCATACGTAGCTTTTGTATCTTCAACTGATACTTTGTTTGAATCATTTGATGCTTTTACAACTTCTAATAATCCTTCTACATAATGGATTTTATAGTTATTTGTTGTATCTTCTTTTCCAAATACAATACGTGCATCCTTAACGACATTTTTCGCTGCTCCTACATTTGTAATAGAACCAACTACTTCTATAGATCCAATTTCTTGACCTTTTACTAAACCATCTTCGGATACACTGTATTCTTTACTAGTTAACGCTTCTTTGTTGTATTCACGTTTAGAACTTGATGCAGTAATAGTCACATCACGTTTTGCGATATTTACTCTTGATTTGATTACTGTAGAATCCACATAATTATCATCTTTCGCTTGTACATAAACTGTATATTCTCCTGCTTCGATAAATTGTGGTTTTTCTTGTGACCATTCTTTACCATCTAATGAGTAATATACTTTTGCGCCATCAACTGTAGTTTCCACTTTTCCTACAGTATGATTTTCTCCATCATACGTAGCTTTTGTATCTTCAACTGATACTTTGTTTGAATCATTTGATGCTTTTACAACTTCTAATAATCCTTCTACATAATGGATTTTATAGTTATTTGTTGTATCTTCTTTTCCAAATACAATACGTGCATCCTTAACGACATTTTTCGCTGTTCCTACATTTGTAATAGAACCAACTACTTCTATAGATCCAATTTCTTGACCTTTTACTAAACCATCTTTGGATACACTGTATTCTTTACTAGTTAACGCTTCTTTGTTGTATGCACGTTTAGAACTTGATGCAGTAATAGTCACATCACGTTTTGCGATAGTTACTTTTGATTCAATTACTGTAGATTCCTCATAATTATCATCTTTCGCTTGTACATACACTGTATATTCTCCTGCTTCGATAAATTGTGGCTTCTCTTGTGACCATTCTTTACCATCTAATGAGTAATATACTTTTGCGCCATCAACTGTAGTTTCTACTTTGCCTACAGTATGATTTTCTCCATCATACGTAGCTTTTGTATCTTCTACTGATACTTTGTTTGAATCATTTGATGCTTTGTTGATTGTAAATTTAGCACCTTCTGTTTTAATTTCATAGTTCCCTAATTCCTTCACATTTGTTACTGTGATATCATAAGTTCCTACATTTTCTCCAGTTTTTCTTTCTACTGTATATTCAAATTGTGCTTCTTCTCCACTTACTACATTTTCTAGTTTTGCGCTAAGTATCGGTTCACTTTCTTTATATACTTTTTGAGCTGGATTTGCTTGAATTGTTGCGATGCGTTTTGTAATAACAATTTCTTCAGTTGCTATGGATTCCTTAAAGTTTGGATGTGTTGCGCGAACTTGAACGATTGTTTTTCCTGCATTTGTGCGTGTTGGAATGGCTTCCTTCCAAGTTGTTCCTTCATCAATGCTGTATTCAATTTTACTTCCTTCTAATGCTTTTGCTTCTTGTGCTTTATGCTTCTTTCCATCATATACCTTTTCTACATTTTTAACATAGATTTGATTTCCATCTGCACTCGCTGTATGAATGGTGAATATTGCTGTTTTTGCATCCACGGTATAGTTATCGCTGATTGTTACATTTTTGATATGAATTGTATACTTACCAGCATTTTCACCTGCATCTCTTTTCACTTCATATGCAATAGCATCGCCTTGCACCATACCAGTTACTTGAGCTATCAATTCTTTGTCTTTTTCACCAAATATCTTAGATGTTTCTATAGGCTGAATAGTCACAACTTTTTTATCAATTACAATGCTACTTTCTACTGGATCTGCTGTCTTATAGTTTGGATTTACAGCCTTTACGAATACAGGATAAGTTCCTGCATTTACATATTCAGGCACTTTCGTAGTCCACTCTTCTGGCTTAGCATCTGCTTTTGTTGCGTAATAGAATATAGTTCCTTTTTCTATAAGTGAAGAAACTTTTTTTAATCCATGCTTCTCTCCATCATAAGTTGCTGTACCTGCGACTACAGTTACTGCGTTTTTACTTGCTTCTGCTGGAGTGATTTTGAAAATTGCTGTATCCGTTTTAATCGTATAGTTTGCACTCGCTTTTGCATTTTGAATTTCAATTGTATACTCTTTTACATCTTCTCCTGTATCTCTTACGATAGTATAGGTTGCTTTGTCTTCTTTAACTAATCCTTCTACACTTGCCTCTAATTTTGGATCTTCTTCTCCATATACTTTAGTTGCTGATTTAGGTTTAATTTGTATTTCTTTTTGATTGATGACAATACTACTTTCTACTGGATCTGCTGTCTTATAATTTGGATTTACAGCCTTTACGAATACAGGATAAGTTCCTGCATTTACATATTGTGGTGCATTTGTAGTCCACTCTTCTGGCTTAGCATCTGCGTTTGTTGCGTAATAGAATGTAGTTCCTTTTTCTATAAGTGAAGAAACCTTTTTTAAGCCATGCTTCTCTCCATTATAAGTTGCTGTACCTGCGACTACAGTTACTGCGTTTTTACTTGCTTCTGCTGGAGTGATTTTGAAAATTGCTGTATCCGTTTTAATCGTATAGTTTGCACTTGCTTTTGCATTTTGAATTTCAATTGTATACTCTTTTACATCTTCTCCCGTATCTCTTACGATAGTATAGGTTGCTTTGTCTTCTTTAACTAATCCTTCTACACTTGCCTCTAATTTTGGATCTTCTTCTCCATATACTTTAGTTGCTGATTTAGGTTTAATTTGTATTTCTTTTTTATTGATGACAATACTACTTTCTACTGGATCTGTTGTCTTATAATTTGGATTTACTGCCTTTACGAATACAGGATAAGTTCCTGCATTTACATATTCAGGCGCTTTCGTAGTCCACTCTTCTGGCTTAGCATCTGCGTTTGTTGCGTAATAGAATATAGTTCCTTTTTCTATAAGTGAAGAAACTTTTTTTAATCCATGCTTCTCTCCATCATAAGTTGCTGTACCTGCGACTACAGTTACTGCATTTTTGCTTGCTTCTGCTGGAGTGATTTTTAGAATCCCATTTACATATTTAATCTTATAGTTATCTGTTGTATCATCTTTTCCAGATACAATACGTGCATTTTTAGCAGTGTTTTCAGCTGTTCCTACATTTGTAATAGATCCAACCACTTCTACGGATCCAATTTCTTGTCCTTTTACTAAGCCATCTTTGGATACGGTGTATTTGTTTGATGTCAATGCTATACCATTATAATCACGTTCTACACTATTTGCTGTAATAGTAATTGGGCGGGCTGTGATTGTTACCTTAGCTTCAAATACCTTAGAGTCATGATAGTTCTTATCTCTAGCTTGAACATATACAGTATAATCTCCTTTTTCAGTAAAGGTTGGTTTTTCTTTTGACCACTCTTTACCATCAACAGAATAGTATACTTCCGCATCTTTAACCGATGTTGCTACTTCTCCTACGGTATGCTTTTCTCCATCATATACTTCTGTCGATGGTTTCACTGTTACTGTGTTCTTATCGTATGATGCAGGTTTTACACTTAATATTCCATTTACATACGTAATATCATAATTTTTGGTTGTATCTAGGGAGCCTTCTTTTGTTTTTATAATAGCATCACTTGCTACATTGTCTACCTTTTCTCCAACATTTGTAACAACACCCTTTACTTTTACAGATTCTATTATTTGGTTTTCTAATAAACCAGTTTGCTCCTTTTCATCAAATAAAGTATAAGAATAGTTACTATTTTTCTGTGGTTCTCCATTATAGGTAAATTCCTCAGAAGCTGCTTTAATTTCAAGAGGACGAGGAGAAATCGTGATATTTGCATCTACAATATTTGAATAATCCTTTCCTAAAAAGTAATCAAAATAAGCTCTAACTTTTACAGGATATGAAGTTACTTTATTTTCATCATTATATAAAACTTGACTATAAGATGGAGCTTTTTTAGTCCATGTTACACCACCATCACTTGAATATTCAAATCCACTCGCATTTTCGGATACTTTTTCCCCTAATCCATGAGATTTCCCATCATAAACGGCATCGCCATTTTTAACAGTAAGAGTCAATTTAAAAGGCTCAACATATTTTGCATAGAACACTGTATTGGCAAGAAACGTCATACTTTCTTCATATTTCACATTTTTATCAGTATACCATCCTAAAAATTTATAGTTGAGCAATCCATATTTCTTTGTAGCATCCGGTATTGTATCCAACACCTTACCACCCTTACCTATTTCAAAAGACCTCTCTTGAGAGGATTGATTATCTTTAAAATAGCCTCCATTAGGATTAAAAACTACATTTATTCTTTGAGAGTAATGAATATATAAATCTAGCTTATTGTTAGTAACATTAAATTCTTTGATACCCTCTCCATTTATTGAAAAGCTGGTTTTATCATAACTATAGGAGGTCCCGTTCAATTTAATTTCATTTAACAAGTTTAAATCATTAACTGTATTGTTGCCACTTTTAATTTTCATGGCACGTGTCATTTCATCATGCTCTTTTCCATCTAATACATAATGAATATTAACTTTCATAGCATCCGTATAGTGAGCATAATGTAGTTGCCATTTATTATTTAATCCATCTTTTTTATGTGTGTTCACACTATCATACGTTACAATAGCTGATGCAAGTCTTTCGCTTTCTACATATACTAGAGAGCTACCTGCCATAGGATCTAACACTTTATATACTTTGCCATTTTCGAAACCATTGATTCCATATGTGCGCAATAAAGTGTATCCATCTCCGCCCATATTTAACATTGCTTCATAAATATAATCATATTTACTATCAAAGGTATAGCGAAAGCGTTTAGGTTCATCGCTAGAGTTATTCTTAAAAGTATCAGTAATCGCTTGATCTCCAGGTAAATAGATATCTGCTACTGTGATATCAATATAATAAGGATCAGTGGATGTACCACTTCCAGATACAATTTGAAAATTTGCACCATCTGGAGTGTAAGGATATACACTGTTTTTTGTATTATTTTCCTTATTTGTTGTTTCTCTTTTTGAGTCCATAGATACTGGTTGTTTTACAACTGAGTTTGTTTCTGATTCCTTTTTTTCTATTTTAACAACATTAATGGTTACCTTCTTATCTAACATTCCTGCTTCATAGTCAAAAAGAATAGATTCATTTTCATAAACTTTATCATCTATTGTTATAGATTCTAT
The DNA here is from genome assembly GCF_053848885.1 of Amedibacillus sp. YH-ame10. Classification (NCBI taxonomy): domain Bacteria; kingdom Bacillati; phylum Bacillota; class Erysipelotrichia; order Erysipelotrichales; family Erysipelotrichaceae; genus Amedibacillus; species Amedibacillus sp. YH-ame10. The sequence continues at coordinate 38,930 of NZ_JBSPFA010000008.1, read as the reverse complement.
TTTATAACCATCAAGTGCACTTACACTCAATTTCCCTGGTTGTTTATTCCCTTGAAAGACAAGATACTTCTCTTCCTTCATTTGATTCTCTAACTGAATATTCATATGCAATATTGCAACACCTTCTGGTAATTGTGTTGTATCATTCAAAGTTGCATCAGGTGCATTTTCTGTTTGCACAGTTACATATTCGTTATGAACAATGCTTGTATCTTCTGCGATTATACGTACAAAGGTATCTGGTAATAGTTGTACACTCATCGCTAAGATAATTAGAAATTGTAAAAATTTCTTTTTCATATATCTCCCTCCACTTTCTATTAATTCTTACATGGTCTATACCACGTCCATATTACATTATACGGTTAGAAAATTAGAAAATGGTTAGTTTTTGTCAAAATAAAATAAAAATATCTATCTTAAAGACTAGACATTTTTTGTGTTCATTTGTTGTAAATGATAATGTATACGAACATCGTTTTTCTTTACCTTTGTACGAAATGCATTGCATACCCTCTGGGCTATATCAAACGCAATTTCTTTTGTTGGACAAACGAGTAAAGCGATATATTGAGATCGATTCACTTTTGTGAATACATCCCCACTTCTTAGTGTTTTTATCATCGTTGTTTTTAATTTTTGCATATATTCATCAGTACATGAGGAATCTTTTGTATCGATTTCAAACACATACAAATAGTACTGTGTATGCATTCGTTTGGCATCTCTTAACCGTTGTTCGAAGATTGAGTCAAAAATTGTTGTTGTACAATAGAAAGCTCCATTCTCAAATGTACGTTTTTGATAGTACATCATGATTTGTTCTGGTTCTATCTTTTGTTCATTACAATCGATAATCTCTTTATGAAGGTCTCTCATTCGTTTTGAAAGCTCTAATTCATATACATATACTAATAAATTTGTAGCTTTTTGGTAATATTCATTTGCTTGTGCAAGATTTCCCTCTTTCACATACGCAAGAATTTGGTAGTAATATATATCTTCATTGCTAGGTTCTAACGACATCGCCTTTGATGTTAAAGCTTTCACATCATCATAGCGAGAATCCTTTAAACAATATTCACAAACAGGCGCAATATAGCGTAAGAAACTACAACGATATTGTTCTTCTTTTTGTAAAAACCACACAATACTACCACTATAATATAACTTTCCTTTATATAATAAGAACAATTCTCTCATGTTTTGATAATCACATGCTTGATATTGTTGTTTCATAGCGAGGGTATGATGTAATTCTTCAAATTGATGACAATCACTATCCCATAACATATTTGGATGAAAACAATATCCATTCTTATCCGTTTTTATCAAATCTGATGTGCTAAATAACGGAATGTTCTTTAAAATCTTTCTCAACCTACATATATGAAACTTCAATGCACTATCAGGGTTATCGTTATTGTCCCATAGGATATCTATGAGTTTTTCTTTTGAAACGCTTTTCCCATGATGTAGAATGAGTACCTCTAACAAGTTTGAAGTATGTTTCGATAGATAATCATTTAAATGAATAGTTTCATCTTGGTAGGTAATTGAAAAATCTTGAAACAGCGTAATATACATTTCATGTTTAAGTCCCATATGGAATCCCCCTTCGAGGTTCTTACATCATTGGCGAGAATAAATTTAGGACAGCACGCATAATTTTCACTCGTAGTGAAACATTGCAGCACTCTTCCATTGTCACCAAATGACTTTTTTCCAGCGTTTCCATATAATCCTTTTTCACATCCATAACCACTTTGCTCTTGTAAAACCAAACACCACATTCATAGTGTAAGTAATACGAACGATAATCCATATTGACAGTTCCCACAATTGCCATTTCATCGTCCACCACAAAGGTTTTACTATGCACAAATCCTGGTGTATATTCATAAATACGAACTCCACCTTCGATTAAATCTTTATAATTAGAACGTGTTAATTCAAACACGTACCACTTATCTGGAATATGAGGCACGAGAATTCGTACATCGATTCCATTTTTTGCCGCTAATAATAAAGCTGTCTTCATTTCATTATCAATGACCAAGTAAGGGGTACTTGCATACACATACTTGGAAGCTCCATTGATCATATTGATGTGTGTATACTCTCCGACATTTTCTTCATCTGTTGGACTATCACTATAAGGTTGTACATATCCATCATTTTGAATATCCACGAACTCTTTTACATCCGCTTTATAGGTATAGACATCATCTTTTTCTTTTTCATCGTAGTTCCAAAATTGTAGAAACATCAAGGTAAAGTTCCAAACTGCCTCACCTTTGATCATTACACTACAATCTTTCCAATGACCAAAGCGTTTCTTACGATTGATGTATTCATCCGCAAGATTAACTCCTCCTGTCATCGCCACTTTACCATCTACCACCAAGATTTTACGATGGTCTCGATTGTTCATCTGAATTGCTAAACGAGGCTTAATAGGATTAAATACTTTTGCTTTGATGCCCAAATTTAACAATATTTTGTAATAGTCCGTAGGAAGATAGGTAATACAACCAAAGTCATCATACATAACACGTACTTCTACTCCTTGTTTCACCTTTTCTACTAGAACATCCAAAATTGTATCCCACATATACCCTGGAGCTATAATAAAATACTCCATAAATATAAACTTCTCAGCTTTTTTCAATTCTTCAATCATCGCGTCAAATTTATCTTCACCTAAAGGAAAGAACGTCGTCTCTGTATGATTATAAATAGGAAAGATGGCATTCTTCCATAAGTAGTTAGCTTGTTTATGCGCAATTGGGTTTTCTTTTTCTAATTCTGCCATGATTTCTGCATTCTGCCAAGCAATCTCTTGATAAATACTGATTGCTTCTGTATCTCTTTTCCGTAGTTCTTTTGGCACTTTTTGACCACCAAACAGTAGATAGATCAATCCACCAAATACAGGTAATCCCATAATCAACAATACCCATGCTATCTTATAGGTAGGATTATCATTTTTATTAATAATATATACGCTCATACAAAAACTTAATGCTATTAATATGAAATATATCCAGACGAAGTACTCACTTAACTGAAACACAATTTCAAGAAATACAACGAGCTGAATTAAAATCAACGCGCCTATAATCACAATTTTATTATGTAAAAGTGAAAATATCTTACGAATCATGTTTCTTTCCTCCTATCCATTATTTTTCATTATGTAAATAACGTACCATCATTTCTGTAATTTCATCAAGCTTTTTCTCGTCAATCACTGTATCTTTCCCCGTTCCAGTGCCTAAAACATAAAGATTTCCATCTTTATCAACTTCACCTGAAGAGATTAAAACAGCTTTTTTAAAGAAAGACATCGCAGATTGCATACGCATATCTTCGCTTAATTTAACAGTTTCTACAGTATGTTTCTTTTGTGGAAAATGCTTCACGATATCAGCAGCTAGTTTACGATTTTGTGGATTGTATCCGATGCGTGTTTGTGAACCATTAGCAATACAATCAAAACAAATAAGATTTGGATTTTTTCCATTTTCAGTAAAATACTTCATACTAGAATCCGCCCCTAGAAAATGCAACTTATTCTTATCTGTGAACAAAAAGGCAACCTTTCTTCGTTCATCTTTATCCAATTTTCTAGCAATTTCTACAACTGCCGCAATACTTGCGGAGTTTCTATTAAAGTTGTTTTTGTTTCGAAAACCATGCAACATCATATATACCAAAGTAAATGTTAATATAAACATAACGAGTGATAATGAAAAGTTCGCAATGTTGGAGGTTAGTCTTGGTTGAACTAGATATACTCCAACAAATACAAAAGCAAATACAATCAATAAAGGAACATACGTAGCCATCATTGTCTTACTTGCCGTTTTCGTTCCATCCATCGGGAAATAAAGAACCTTATTCCAAAACTTTTTTTCTGGTGTATCATAAGGAACCACGATGAGTGTCTTCGCTTGTTTCAAGTTTCCAAATAAATAAGAATTTGATCTAGAAACTAATTTCTTCCCAAGAATCATCTCTGATGAATAGCCTAATGCGGACATATCTTCATGCAATGCACTCAAAAATTTCTTCTTTTGAGAGCGTGTAAAACGACATCCAAATGTGGTTGTATATTTTTCTAATAATGTTTTTTCCATTACTTTTACCTCCTGCGTAATATTCATATTATACAAGATTTTCTCTGTGGATGATAGATGTATTCGCGTTGCTCCTCATATTTTTTAAAAAAGTGCTTGTATTCAAGCACTAAGTAGTTATTTCTATCGTTTTTTCGAAAGGGTTATTGTAAGCTCTAATAAATACCAATGGTTTCCCATTCTTACTACGTATGATGCTTTCAATCATAATGACTGGTACAGTAATCTTTAAATGCAATAGATTTGCGTACTGTGCTGGTACAATCACTGCGTGAAATCGCTGTGTAACCGTACCTTGTTCAATTAAAGCATCAATATCTAGAAGGCTACGAAGATCGTTTACATCCTCATCACGATATAAACTTCTAATGAAGTAGACTTCTTCAACACTCAGAGGACGACCTTCCACTTTATTCAGTCGAACGATACGCAAGATTTGTTCATCAGAACTGATATCCAAATAGGGCGCAGCATCTTCCGCATTCTTTAAGCTGAAATAAATAATGTTGTAGTCCGTAGATTCATTATTTTGAAGTATTTCAGTTGCGGTATTTTTCTTGATAAGCTTTTGATCTGCGACGAACGTTCCTTTATTTTTGTCACGATAAAGGACGCCTTCCTCAACTAATTCGTTAACTGCATTTCTTACAGTCATACGACTCGCATCGTATTTTACCGCAAGATCGCGTTCAGAGGCGATTGGTGAATTCACTGGTTTCCCTTGAATTTCTTCATTGATCTGTTGTTTGATTTCTAAGTATCTAGGGACAGCCAAAATCATTCACCTCCTCTTAAATAGAATGTTTAGCGCATGAAACCAAATGTTTTCCATGGTTTGATATAATCCAACAACATGGTTTCATTTTCTGGAATATGCCCAATAACATTCTTTCTTCCATCATTCGGCATATCTTTCAATACAATGTGCACTTCACCCTTATAGCGTAGGTAATTGTCGTTAACGATTACCACATCCCCTCTTTTAAGATCACGTGTATTTTTTGGTGGAACACTTTCATTGACATAGGTCACACGAGGCATCGTGCTTCTTGCCATATACTCACTCATGTCTCCCCTGACAAAGTGAGGGTGTTCAAATAATATCATTTCTTCTGTAGGATGTAATTCTGCTTCATAATCAATTTTGAAGGTCAGCTTTCCTGGATCTATTTTAGAAAGTGTCGCTAATTCTTCTTCACTTGCATAACAGTTCGCAATGATTACATCATCTACTAGACGAGTCGCAAATAAATGTCTTGCGGCTACATCAATTGGTAAATCACGGTGTATTTCCAAAGTACACAAGCCTTCATTCACCGCCCAAGGACCAAATGTCCCAGATTCTTGCGAAGAAATAAATGCTGCTACTTTAATATTCAAATTCTTGATATCCTGACTGCATTTCTCAAAATGTTCATAACTAATTCCACTATAACGTTGTGGATAGAAATTATGACATGTGATAATGTTATCCAGTTTTGGATAATGACTCATAATGTTATCTAAGTATTTTGTTCCTAAACTTGCATTGATTTCTATTTTAAGGTTTTGAGGATTGTATGTCATCATTGCTTCTTTTAGACTGTCAAAACCTTCATCTAAACGAATTCCATCCGCATGCATTTCTTCAAAAAATGAAAGATCATCATAAGAGATTCCCAATTTATCAAAGACAAATGGGGCAACATCCAATATCACTTCCATTCCATAGGAATGTGCATGATCAATCAATTCACGAAATTCTGCTAAGATTTCTTCTCGTTTTTTTTCAACGCTTAACAAGCAAGTAAAGATACGTTTAAATCCATAGTTCGCTGCTTGTGTTACATAAGCCTTGTCTTTTTCCAAAGTCGAATGCTCTGGATAAAGTGAAATTCCTAATCTAGCCATGATTAGCCTCCTTTGAGTTTCATGCTTTACGCATAAATCTTAGTCATTTTCGATTGCAGTTGTTTGTTCTTGTTCTTTCTCAATTTCTTTTCTACTTTTTTCTTCTTGTACATATTTTTCAATTGCACGAAGAAGTTTTACTGCTCTTTTTGTCGCTTTTTTCTTATAGAATAGATTGACAAGTTTGAAGTTCAAGTCTTTACTCTTTGTAGTACCCATAAAATCTTCTTTATAAGTAACTCCAATGTAGCCATCTTCTAAATCTTCAACTTTATAGGATAACGTGTTTTGTCCAGTAACAGAATCAAATATCGCACTATATTCATGAGGTGGATTCCATTCTGTAATGGTTACTTTTACATCACCTTTACGTTTCACTTTATTTTTCATAACCTTTGTATAAGTAAATCCTTTATGAATTTGACTTACACGTGTTCTTTTCCCAGTGATGTCTGCTATATCGTATGCAACAGATTCTGCAACACAGTTAAAAAAGTCCTCTGCACTCACATATAGTTTTTCTTGAACTACTACCATTGTTAATCTCTCCTTTTTCTCAAGCGTTTATTTATTCAAAACCGTGATTCTCTACTACTTCTTTAAACCAGTAACCTGATTTTTTGATCGTACGTTTTTGTGTCTTTAAATCTAACTCCACAAAACCATAACGATTCTTATATGCATTCAACCAACTCCAGCAGTCGATAAACGTCCACACGTGATAGCCGATGCAGCTACTTCCTTCTTCAATTCCTTTTGCTAACCATCTTAAATGGTCTTTATAAAATTCTATACGATAATCATCTTGAATTTGCCCATTTACTTTAAAACGGTCTTCATTCTCTACACCCATACCATTTTCAGTAATCATCCATTCGATGTTTCCATAGTTTTCTTTGATGTTGATTGCGATGTCATAAATCCCTCTAGGATAGATTTCCCATCCACGATATGGATTCATTTTTCTTCCTGGCATTACATAAGGATCAAAGTAATAGGTTGGCATAAATGGTGCATCTGGATTTGGCATATCTGCTTTTGCACAGACGCGTACTGGCTGGTAATAGTTTACTCCTAAGAAATCTACAGTATTATTTGCGATAATATCCATATCTTCTTTCGTGTATGTAGGCATTATATCATGTTTTTTAATGATATCAATCAGCATTGGATCATATTTTCCTTTTACAGATGGATCTAGAAAGCTCTTATTCGCAAAAAGCTCTGCGATTGTGGCTGCTTTCACATCTGCTGGATGTGAACTTCTAGGATATGCTGGTGTTAAATTCAACACGATTCCAATCTTTCCACCTTGTTTTAATGCATGATATTCTTGGATTGCTAATGCACTAGCTAAAGCTGTATGATAAGCTACTTGAACAGCAGCTTTTGGATTTACAACACAAGGATAATGATAGCACTGTAAATATCCACACTCTACGTGTACGATTGGTTCATTGAATGTAAACCAATGTTTTACGACATCTCCAAACAAAGTAAAACATGTTTTTGCATACGCACGATAATGATCTACTACCTCGCGACTTTCCCATCCTCCAATCGTCTGCATTTCTACAGGCATATCAAAGTGAAACAGATTTACAAATGGTTCAATCCCATTTTCTTTTAGTTCTTTAAATACAGATGTATAGAAAGTAACGGCTTTTTTGTTAACCTCACCAAATCCCTTTGGAAACATACGTGACCAAGAAATAGATGTACGAAAAGAATTATGTCCTGTTTCCTTTAGTAATTGGATATCCTCTTTATAATTTTTATAAAATGTAGATGTGTCTTGTGGACCTATCTCATCATGAAACTTAAAAGGTTCTTCTTCATACCAAAGATCCCAAATGTCTTTTCCTTTATCTTCTGGTGTATGTGCACCTTCACTCTGCGTAGAGCTTGTTGCACTTCCAAAAAAGAAATCCTTAGCGAATGTTACCATTTCCCATTCTTTCTCCTTTCCTTTTTCATAGCCTTTTTCATAATGATAACTCCAATAAGAACAATTACCAAACCACCGATAATCATAATCATTTGTTGTGTAACATTACTAGATGACACTGGAGATAAGACGATGAATAAGAATCCGATTCCGATTAAAAAAACTTGCCAATTGCCCCATTTTTCCATAATATTTACCTCTTTCTTTTATTACTTTTATTTTGCTTCAATTTTTTTATTTAATGCGATAAATTTTTCTGCTAAAATTTTAAAGGTTTCTGCACTCATCAATTGATCTTCCGCATGTAACAGTAATAATACGATTTCTGTTTTCTCACCAGATGCCTCTTTTTGGATCAATTTTGCATGTGCAGCATGACCTTCTGTGAAGTAATCTTCACCTTCTTTGATTTTCGCTTCTGCTTCATCAAATTTGCCTTCTGTAGCTAAATCCATAGCTTCAATATAGCTTCCTCTTGCCATTCCAACACTTGAAATGATTTGGAAACAAATTAATTCAATACCTTCCATATCTTGATCTCCTTTTTTTAAAAAGCGGGAGAAGGACAACCCTCTCCCTGCTTATTGTTTTTTCTTATTCAGCAACTGCATCAGCAGCAGCGTCTTCTTTTGCTTGCATTCTGTTTGCTAACATTACAAATGGTGTCCATAGTAAGAATGAAACTCCCAAACATAAGATAGATACTAATGCAGCCATGATGTTTCCACCTGTTCCCATGAATGCGTAGAATCCTACTGGCATAACCCAAGGAACTTGTACGAATACTGGAGGAATAATTCCGGCAACTGTGAAACCATAAGCGATGGCAGCACATATTGGTGGAACTAATAACCAAGGAATAATGTATACTGGATTCAACACGATTGGCATACCGAAGATGATAGGCTCGTTGATGTTGAATACACCCATTGGTGCAGCTAATTTAGCAACTGCTTTGGAATCATCACGTTTAGAGAATAAGAAGATTGCGATGATAAGACCTAAGGTAACCCCTGAACCACCCATTTGAGCGTAAGCATCAAATGATCCACGAGTCCAAACATATTTCATAGTCTCTGTAGAATGTGTTTTGTTGAATACATCTAAGTTGTCAAGTAATGCTGGTGTATAGATACCTTCGATAATTGGTGCCATAACATTTGATCCGTGAAGACCAAAGAACCAGAATAATTGAACTAAGAATACAATTAAGATTACACTGAAGAATCCTTGAGACATTGCCAACATTGGTTGTTGGATATATTTCATGATTAAATCATTTGGATATAATCCTGTAGATACTACACAAATCTGAGTAATGATACCGAAAGCGTAGATTGCAATGATACCTGGAATAATTGCAGCGAATGCGTTGCTTACTGCTGGAGGTACTGTATCTGGTAATTTAATAGTAATTTTCTTTACCATCAATTTGATGTAGATCATTGAAGATAAAAGTCCAACAATTAAGCAAGTGAATAATCCACCAGCTCCAGTATAGCTGCTAGCCAAGTTGCCCCATGTTCCCATAGAAACAATATTGTCTTTAATTGCTAATGCATTGTTACTTCCTTTTGCAACAGCCTCTAATGCAGTTGTAATTTCAGGTGTAACAAATTTAGAGATATCTGTAGATGCGGTAACACCTTGTTGCATACAAGTAACAACTGAAGCAAATGCTACAACTCCACCTGCGATTGGGTTAACATCATAAGCTTTTGCTAAGTGATAACCTAATGCAAATGTGAAACATAAACCTAAGATAACAATTGATCCAAAGTATACGTTACCATTCACGTTAATGACCTGAGTCATAGCTGTTGTAAAGCTGTTTCCTTCACCCCACCATGTATTTGGTAAATCACGGAAGAATACGTTTAATAATACTGCGAAACTACCTACCATTGTTACTGGCATGATAGAGATAAATCCATCACGGACAGCTACTAAATGTTTCTGACTACCAATTTTGGCAGCGATTGGCATAAAGTGCTTTTCCATCCAATTCATAAATCCGTTCATAATTTTTTTCTTTCCTTTCACGTGTTTTTCTTTCAATAATTAAAATTCGGAACTTTATTCGATTCCTAGAAGCTTAAGCGCCTGCTCTAAAACTTTTTCCCCATTCATCTGTCCATATGCCTGCATGTCGATGACTGTAACAGGTTTAGAACCGGCCAATGTCTTCATTTTTGATTCTAAGAAACGAACCTGTGGTCCTAGCATAAGAATATCAGCTTTACTAATATTATTACCCGCTTCCGCATCAGCAACTGCCCAAATTTCAGCGTCTAAGCCTTTTTTCGCAGCAGAATCTTTCATTTTGTTCACCATCAGGCTGGTAGACATTCCGGCTGAACAAACTAGCAAAATTTTGACCATCTTCATTCCTCCTTTCCAGTTGGTATATACCACTTTATACACATATGATACCATGTATTTCTAAAAATGCAACCGTTTTCTTTTATTTTTTTTCTTTCACATAATTTCGTTTTAAAAACTAAGCATCCAACTCCCTATATATAATATAGTAAGATAAATAAAGGCTTTTTTGATACTTTTTTATTTATACATACGAAAAATATTTATTTTTATCAAAATTATGGACACGCTTTCAAACGTGTGCTAGAATTGGTATAGACCATTTATGTAAATATATGGTTGTTCCAGAAAGGTCTAGACCACTTTATATTTTCATTAGACCAAGCAGAAGGAGGTATTATATGAAGAAAGATGCAGTTAAAATCGTAACGATTGGTGGTGGGAGCAGTTACACACCAGAATTGGTAGAAGGGTTCATAAAACGTTATGATACACTACCTGTTCGCGAATTGTGGTTAGTTGATATTGAGGAAGGACGTCAAAAATTGGAAACCGTTGGAGCTTTAGCTCAACGAATGGTTGCCAAAGCTGGTGTCCCAATGAAAGTCATTCTAAGCTATGATCGCAGAGAAGCATTGAAGGATGCTGACTTTGTTACTACGCAAATGCGTATCGGTCGCTTACCTGCTCGTGTGGAAGACGAAAGAATTCCATTGAGCCATGGTATGATAGGTCAGGAAACAAATGGTGCTGGAGGAATGTTTAAAGCATTTCGCACAATACCAGTCATTCTTGATATTGTAAAAGATATGGAGGAGTTGTGTCCTGATGCATGGTTGATCAACTTTACAAATCCAGCTGGAATGGTAACGGAGGCTGTCCTTCGTTATACAAACTTCAAAAAAGCAATTGGATTATGTAATGTACCAGTCAACATGGTTGCCGGATTAGCAAATATTTTCCAAGTAGAGGAATCTCGCGTAACGTTGGAGTTACAAGGAGTTAATCACTTTATATTTGCAACAGATGTCTTTGTTGATGGAGTATCTGTAATCGATGAAGCAGTAGAACGCTATGCCAATGTAACTGAAGAAGACACAATCGCTATGAAAAACTTTGTATCTTTACCATATTCACCTTCCTTCATCCGTGGATTACACGCGATTCCTTGCCCATATCACAATTACTATTTCTTTACACAAGAACAACTCAAAGAAGAGTTGGAACAGTTTAAAGAAGGTAAGGTTCGTGGTGAAGTCGTAAGTAAAGTTGAAGAAGAACTCTTCGAACTCTACAGTCATAAAGATTTGGATGTGAAACCAAAACAGTTAGAACAACGTGGAGGTGCCAAGTATTCAGATGCTGCCTGCAATCTAATACAGTCCATCTATAATGACAGCGGAGACATCCAGTATGTAGATGTAAGAAACAATGGAGCTATTTCTAACTTACCAGATGACAGCGCGGTAGAAGTTGCATGCCGTATCACAGCGGACGGCCCTAAGCCGCTGGCTACTGGTGAACTTAAAGTTCAAATTAATGGGTATGTCCAGATGATGAAATCATTTGAACGTATGGTTGTAGATGCCGCAATACGTGGTGACCGCAATCTTGCGATAACTGCCCTAAACTTGAATCCTCTCTGTCCAAGTGATGCATTAGCTAACATTGTAATTGACGAACTACTGGAAGCACACAAAGACTACCTTCCTCAATTCAAGAAATAATCTTGGATCAGTTATCTTTTGATAACACGACTGCTGGAAGGCAGTCTTTTTTTTAGATTACGAAATTAATATCATGCAAAAAAAACGGACACCTAATGGTGTCCTTCATTCTTATACCTACTTCTTTGTTATGCTTGATATCTTCATGATTACATCGCAATATATGCGAAAACCTTTCCCTGATTGCTTAGGATGAACACCCAGTGCATGAATCACATATACTTCCTTTGATTCAATATTTGATGTCCATTGAATTGTTTGATAACCTTCATTGGCTTCCTGATTTATGATCATAACGGATACAATATCATCATCGAATTCACCAATATAAAGTTCTCTATTTTCAATCGAATTTTCCAATAACAAAAAATCTGGATAAATGTCTTTTTTCCATCCAGGCGAATATCTTGCATTTTGCATTTCATCTATCAATGAATAATAAAACGTTCTAACTTTAATCAATTCATTAAGTTTAGCTTGTCTTATAACAAACATGTAATCTCCTTTATCTAACGCTACTTTGTAAAGTACTAATACTTTTTAACAAACTTTGAAATCAAAGCTCTACAAGTAGCCATTTGAATACAAGCATAAAAGTCTTTCGTTACTTCATGGCCCTGTCCTACGGTTGTCGCATGATTGGCATCCTCAACGCTCTCCCAGAGAACAAAATCTGTCCATGTATTATCCTGTACATAATGTTCCCAAGATATAAAACCCTTTGCTTTAGAAATCACTTCATCATGTAACTTTTGTGTTTTCTCAATAAACTCACTTTCTGTTACATTCTTTTTAATTTTGTATGAAAAAATCCATGCTGTTTTGGCCATATACTTTCTCCTTTATAAATCTGATTTATATATCTACATTATATCGTTATAAAATATAGATATCAAGCTTTCACCCAAGGGTTTGATGTTGTATCTCATTTCTTTTATGAATACAATTTTTATATAATCTACCTATAGAAAAAACACGCTGATTGCTCAACGTGTTTCACTTAATCTTCTTTGGCATCTTGGAACTGTGAATTATAAAGCTTTTCATAAGCTCCTTGTTGCTTCATCAATTCTTCATGTGTTCCCTGTTCAACAATGTCACCATCGTTAATTACAAGGATTAAATCCGCATTACGAATAGTAGATAAACGATGTGCAATGACAAAGCTTGTACGCCCAGTCATAACATTTTTCATCGCTTCTTGTAATATTTTTTCCAATCGTGTATCAACGGAAGAAGTCGCCTCATCTAAGATCAATATCTGAGGATCTTTTAGAATTGCTCTAGCAATCGTTAACAATTGCTTTTCACCTTGGGATACATTGTTAGCTTCCTCGTTAATTAAGGAATCATAACCATCTGGTAGAGTACGAATGAAATGATGTACATTAGCCATTTTGGCAGCCTTAATAACTTCATCTTTTCTCGCATCTAAGCGACCATAACGAATGTTATCATAGATTGTACCTGAGAATAACCAAGTGTCTTGTAATACCATACCAAACTGATCACGTAAATTTTCTCGTTTCATATCTCGTATATCCACACCATCAATTTTTATGCTACCACCTTTTACATCATAGAATCGTAACAATAAATTGATAAGTGTTGTCTTACCAGCACCCGTTGGACCAACGATAGCGACCATCTGTCCACTTTTTACGTTGATATTCAAATCCTGGATGAAGTTATGATCGGTGTAACCAAATTTTACATGTTCAAATGTAACATTGCCTTTTGCATGATCTAATACCTCTGCCGGATTCTTTTCTGCTACTTCCTCTTCTTCCTCTAGGATTTCTAAGATACGTCCTAGCGCTGCAGCTGCAGCTTGAATTTGAGAGGACAGTGCTGATATCTGTGATAATGGATCATTGATTTGCCAAATGTAACGGATAAATGCTTGTAGGTTACCTATTTGCATAGTGCCCTGGATTACATAGATTGTTCCTACAACCGCAATTACACCGATTGTAATATACGTAACAAGTGCATTCAATGGTCCGATGGTAGAAGATACAAATTGCGCCTTAAAGGCATTCTCTCTTAATTCTTCGTTTAAGTCATGAAATTTTTGAATACTTTCTTGTTGTTTGTTGTATAACAATATTTCATTATATCCTGTGTACATTTCTGTAATTGCGCCATTTAAAGCACCAAGTGCATTTTGCTGTGCCTTGAAACGTTTTTGAGAACGTTTTACAATCGCACGTGTAATCAATAATGTAAATGGAATAATAAGTGCAGAAATAGCAGCCATCACTGGATTGATCATAAACATCATAACCAATGAGAATACTAAGGATAAAGCACCTGTTGCGACACTGATAAAACTCTGTTGCATCGCATTGGATACAGCATCAATATCGTTGGTGATCTTACTTAAGACATCTCCAAAGTGATGGGTATCAAAATAACGTACAGGTAATCTTCTAATTTTACTTTGTACTGCATTACGCATATCTTGCATAGCATGTTGAATTGCATTGGTTAACCAAACAACCGCGAACATTTGTGAGATTGTCTTAGCTAAATAAATGCCCAACAAGATCAACATAACTCTTATAATCTTTTGAAAACTAATCAGGATAACTCCTGCTTGAGAGTTCACGACATCCTCTGCTAATTGTGTCGTAATCAAACCTTCAAAGTAAGGTGCTAAGGACATTGTTAATACTGCAATAATTGCCATAATAACAGCCCCAATAAATCCCCACTTATAAGGTGCTAAGAATTGATAGAATCCTTTGATACTCTTCATTATTTGTTGTTTTTTATTCATGGTTCAATTCCTCCTCACTCAACTGTGATAGAGCAATTTCGTGATAAATCTGACAGTTCTTTAATAGCTCTTTATGTGTTCCTATACCGATTACGTTTCCTTCATCTAAGACTACAATTCGATCGGCATCCATAATACTAGAAATACGTTGAGCTACGACCATAACAATGCTATCTTTTGTCTCTTTCTTTAAATCATGACGTAATTTTGCATCGGTCTTAAAATCAAGAGCTGAAAAGGAATCATCAAATACATAGATATCAGGTTTTCTAACCAAGGCACGAGCAATAGAAAGTCGTTGTTTTTGACCTCCAGATACATTGGTCGCTCCTTCTGTAATCTCTTCTTCAAAGTGCTTTTCTTTTTCCATGATGAAATCAAGACCTTGTGCAGTTTTCGCAGCATGCTCAACTTCTTCATGTGTTGCATGTTCTTTACCAAAGCGAATATTTTCTTCGATTGTCCCACTAAATAACATTGCTTTTTGTGGAATCACTCCCAATTTTGAACGTAGTGCGAATAAATCGTAATCTCTTAAATCCACACCATCGATATAGATATGACCACTTGTCACATCATAAAATCTTGGGATTAAGTTTACTAGAGTACTCTTACCAGAACCAGTACTACCAATAAACGCAATGGTTTCACCTTTCTTTGCTTTGAAAGATATATCATGTAGAATAGGTTCTTCCCCATCCGGATATACAAATGTCACATGATCAAACTCAATCGTTCCACTTTGATCTCCCTCCATTTTTCCATTCTTTGGATTCATAATCAAAGGTTCTGTATCCAACACTTCTTGAATACGTTTTGCACTTACTTCTGCTCTTGGATATTGCATAAATACCGTACAGAAAAGCATGACAGAGAACATTGCATGGAATAAATAATCCATAAATGCAACGAGTTGCCCTACTTGAAGTGCATTGTTTTCAATCAAAAGTGCAGCTACCCAGAAAATAGCAAGAGCTGCTAAATTCATAACCATAAAAAAGATTGGGCTTGTTAATGACATGAGTTTAAATAATTTTTTGGAATAGCCTGTGAATTGATGATTCATATCATCGAATCGTTGCTGTTCATAGTCGTCATTGTGAAATGCGCGAATGACACGAATCCCACTTAAATTCTCGCGGGAAATTCGATTCAGTCCATCAAGCGAATTTTGCTGATTTTCTGAAATTGGTTTAGATATCCTAGCGACGATAACAACCCCAATGATAATCATTGGAATGGTAGTCGCAATTACTAAGGATAAAGGAATTGATGCACGAGCTGTCATTATAAAACTAGCCACAAACATGACTGGAGTCATGAGGGCAGTACGTAACAACACATTAACAAACGTCTGAATTTGATAAGCATCATTATTGGTTCTAGTAATCATACTAGAAGTACCAAATTTATTAAATTCAAACGCGGTAAATTGCTGGACTTTGTTAAAGATATCATTACGAATATCTCTAGTAATAGACGTTGAAATTTTTGCACAGCAATACCCTAATAAAATAGTACCACCTACACCAATCAACGAAATCACTAACATAACAAGTCCCATTTGAAGGATATAGTCTGTATCCCCCTTGAGCGCACCGTTATCAATCATCATAGCGACGATTGTAGGAATTCCCAGTTCCACCAACGCAAATCCAAAGACAGACAAAACATTTACAATTCCAATTTTCTTGTAATTCTTTAAATAATGTAAAATTAGACGCATATTTGTCCCTCCTTATTTTGCCTTATCAGGTTCTGGCTTGTTTATCATAAACTATAAGGTTACCTTATAGTCAACACTTTATTTTATTTCTTTCCATTATTTCACATTTATCTTTACTTTTATATCTGTAGTATTGACGTTTTCCGCTAACATGCTACTATATAGATAGATAGGTTCTATGCTACAAAAAAACACCTACAGAAAAAGGAGAAAATGGGGATGAAAAAATTATGTTTGGTAGCTTTAAGTGCGTTAACAGTATTGAGTTTAGCAGGATGTGGTAAGAAAAGCGTTGAGGATACATTAAAAGACAATAAACTTGAGGTAAGTTGTAAAGATGGAGGATATTCCATAAATCCAAGTGATGATAGCTATTTTTTTTCATATACTATAATTGATAATAAAGACAAATTTTCTTTTGTAAAAATAGACTTAACAGAAAACTTATCTATTAATTATTCTCCTCTTGATGATTCTTCCCTTATCTTTAGTGATGAAGGCATTTGTTTCGTCTCAAAGGGTAAACCAAGTGGAGACTGTGGTGATGATGCAACTGAAATTGCTAAGGATTGGAAAGAAACATATAAAACAACATTGTCTGATTTAGAAATCGAAGAAAAAGAATTACTCACATTTTTCAAAGAACAATACAACAAAGCGTTTAAATAGAAAAGTTTCAATTTCACAAGATTGTCCTATGGCAATCTTTTTTCTATATAAGTAGAAACTATAGACATATGCTTCGCCTCATACTATACTTTATACAAGGAGAATCTTATGAATAAAAACAAATATTTTACAGCTGGAGAATTTTCAAAAATTGTTGATGTTGAAAAGCATGTTTTATTTCATTATGATGAAATTGGTGTATTCAAACCAGCATTTGTTGCGGACAATGGCTATCGTTATTATTCTATACATCAATACGATACCTTTCTCATCATTAAGAATCTTCAAAAGATGGGAATGTCTTTACAAGAAATACGCAATTATCTAGAAGAAAGAAACCCTTCTTTATTCTTGAACCTATTGGATACAAAAGCCAAAGAAATTGATGATGAAATACGATATCTTCTCAGTATTAAGTCGATGATGAAATGGATGAAAGATTCCACAACCTATGCCTTAACTCATCAATACCAAGAATTTGAACTTGTTGAATTAGAGAAAGAAAATCTCTTGTGTACTGAGAATTTAGAGAATACAAATGATAAAAGCTTTGCGAACTTTATGAAGGACTATATCAATTTTATGAAAGAAAGTTCCATAAATGTTCAACAAAGTGTAGGAAATATGATAACCATCGATAATCTACGTAAACAGGATTATATTAACTATTCGTATATGTATCAAGTCTTAAATGAAGATTATGCAAAACCATCCATGGTTCGTAAAAAAGGTTGGTACTTATGTGGATGGCACAATGGAAGTTATAATGATTTAGATGACACATACAAAGCAATGTTGGAGTATGCAGATAAGCATGATATTTCATTAGGGACATATGCTTATGAAGAGTATATGGTAGCGGATATCGCAGTAAAAGAGGATAGTGAATATATAACTCGTATTTATATGGAAACAGATAAAGTCTAAGGATCTTATATGTTTTTTATTGTTTCGGTGTAATCTTTATGAACTATGTATAAGAGAAGAAAGGATACTCATACTACCTATAGAACGATATAAGGAGGTATGTATATGGATTTTGATTTACATGGAAAGATCGCGTTGGTAAGTGGATGTTCACAAGGGCTTGGATATGAATGTGTAAAAATATTAGCACAACATGGGGCAGATATCTTTGGTATTAGTATTGGGGATGATAGTAAGTTAAAGCAAGAAGTTGAAGCAATGGGTAGAAGATATCATTCCATGACGATTAGCCTAACCACTCCTGGTGCTATACATTCCTTGATGAAAGAAGTGCTGGGAACTTATCAAAAGATTGATATTTTATTGAATTTTGCAGGTACACTAAAGAAAGAAGATACACTAAAGATTACAAAAATAGAATGGAATTCTGCTATGGATATCAATGTGGGAGCTGCCTTCTTTTTATCGCAAGAAGTCATCAAACAATTCAAAAAGCAACAAACTGGTGGAAAGATAATCAATGCGAGTGGAATACTTCCTTTTGATACAAGTGAGTATTGTGCTTATTATACTAGTAAAGGTGCTTTGGAGGCTATGACGAAGTATCTTGCTTATGAATTTGCTAGTGATCATATTCAAATCAATGCCATTGCATTTGGATTTATGGATACTGGCGCAAAGTTACAAAATGGAGATGGCAATGAAATGGATACCTCTATCTTACAAAGGATACCAACTCACAGATGGGGGTGTGTACAGGATATGGAAGGTTTGATTCTTTTATTAACGTCCTCAAAAGGTGATTACATTACAGGAGCTTGTATTCCTATTGATGGTGGCTATTCTATACACTAAGCAAAAAGAAGTGACTCACTTCTTTTTTTACGCCATCATATACGCGATGATAAAAATACATAAGATTCCTAAGCATAATGCCCCCACTAAAATACAGAGTGCTATCTTAACTTCTTTTTGTGTAGGTTCCATAATCACCCTCCATCTTGTTATATGTAAAAACTAGAAAATGAGCTAGTACATATGCCTATTTCTATACATATTGTTAACTTCCTCTATATTTCTATCCTTACTGTTGATTTTACTGTACAAAACAAGCTTTTCTATATCATAATAAAGAAGAATAGGGGGAATAAATATGAGAAAGGATTTCGGGACTATTCTAAAAGAAGCATTAACAAAGAATAATTACAAGCAAAAAGACATTGCGGAGAAGTTAAATATTTCTCCGCAAACCATGAGCCATTATATTAATAATAAGAGGCTTCCACAACTGGACTGTTTTCTTAGCATGGTAGAATTTCTTGGGTTAAAGGATGTATTTGATGGTTCTCCACCACTCGATAAAGAGCATATGAATACATTTTTTATTACAGTAATACCAAAGTTAGACGAAGAACAACAGTACATTCTATTTCTATTGGTGCGATACTTTGATAAAAGCATGAATCAAAAAAAAGGAACTCAAATGAATTCCTAAAACAAAAACAATGTAATATAGACAACGATACATGCAACCAGAGCAACCATAATCAAACTCTTTCCTTTATATGCAAGCAGCAATGCCGCTGCACATCCAACACAACTCGCCAGTATCTGGGAGGGCGAAGTTCCAGCGGATGTAAATATGGCTGGAAATGTCATTGCGCCAAGAACTGCATAGGGTACATAAAACAAAAAAGATTTTATAAATTGGTTATGTATTTCTTTTTGAAAAAAGGTCAAAGGTATCATTCTTATAAGGTAGGTCACACCTGCCATAACGAGAATATATGGAATATAGTTACTCATGATGTACCTCCTCAATTGGAAAGAAATAAGCCCCAAACGCAGAAGCTATTACTGTGCACAAGATAATTACAAATCCTGAACTTATTGGTACCCATGTATGAACTATGGCAAACAAACAACTTAGGAATATGGAAATTATCAGTACTTTTCTTACGGCTGAAAATTTCTTAGCAGGAGGAATAATGATTGCTAGAAACATTCCATAAATCGCAATCCCTAGCGCATTACGAATGGCTAGTGGTAATATGGTGCTTGCGGCTCCTCCAAGAAATGTACCAAATGTCCAACAGAATACAGGAAATGAAATAAGCCCAGCCATGTACCATTTTCCAACGCGTTCATAAGTACTACTAGCAAGCGCAAATATTTCATCCGTGATACCAAAAGAGACAAGTGCACGTTCGTGAGTCTTCATTTTCTTATCGACTTTTTGAGAAAGAGATAAAGACATTAAGGCATAACGTAAATTAATAATAAATTGAGACAATGCCAATTCAAATAAGGATCCTTGTTGAAGAATTAAGGCTAATCCAGAGAATTGTCCAGCGCTTGTCACATTCACCAAAGATATCATTACCGCAACCCCAACAGGTATTCCTCCAGAAACAGCTGCCATACCAAATGTAAAAGATACCGAAAGGTATCCTAAACCAATTGGCACTCCATCTTTTATCCCTTGTTTAAAACGATTTTCAATCAATTCCAAAAGCTTCACTCCCCGCTTCTTTAGGCATAATTATACCGTATTGTAAGATATATGAAAAGAAGAAATCCTTCTATCTTGAAGGATTTCCTTATTTATTCAACATAATATCTAAAATGGTAGCGTCCATTTCCTTTAAACCACCACTGACGAGCTTCCCAATGTGCTTTACTGTTTCTTCTACATCTTCAAAAATGATACCTTCTTTGCTAGTAGGTGAAATATCATTCATCGCTAGTGTAGAACATTGAATCGCTGCATTTGTAGCGGTAGCTATTTTCAATGCACAGGTTGTTTTCGCCCCATCACAAATCATTCCAGTCATATCCGCAAGCATATTACTTATGGCATGTTTTATGTTATGTAAATCTCCACCCATCAAATAGGTAATCCCACAACTTGCCCCAGTTGCTCCAGCGATACCAGCCCCACACAAAGGAGATAACCTACCCATGTATTCTTTGATATGGCAAACAATCAAATGACTAATTGCCAATGCTCTAGCTAATTTTTCTGGAGTTTCTTTAAGTTGTTGTGCGAGTGCTATTACAGGCATAGAACAAGCAATCCCTTGATTTCCACTTCCTGCAGTAGTCATAATAGGCATAGTACAACCATCCATTCTCGCATCGGATGCTGCGGCAGTAGCCGCAATGATTTGGTTCGCAACATTAGCACATAAAATATTCTTCCCATTCTCTGTGTTGATTTTATTACCAACTTCTAATCCATAACCACCTTTTAAGCCTTCTTGTGATACCTTTTGGTTCATTTCGGCGCCATCTAAAAGGAATGCAATTTCTTCAAAAGGGATGGTTGTCGCAAACTCATAGATTCCAGAGATTGTTAACAAGGTTCCCTTTTGTTCATCACTATCCTTGCATAATGACACTTCTTTAATGATTTCTTGATCTTTTTTTAAAAGGATTACATTTGTATGTTCACGAGCAATCACGACTTCTACGTTATGATGTACACCGCGCATATGTACTTCTATATATAAATTCTCATCCACAAACTTTTGTTTTGTAGTTATGATCTTTTTATCGATTATTTTTTCTGCTTGTTGTAGTTCTTCTTTTGTGAAATTCGATAGTATTTCTAGTTTCTTATCTGGTTTACAAATCGCAACACCCAAAGCAGCCGCAATATCCAACCCTACCTTGCCAGTTCCAGGTATCCCTACTCCCAATGCATTTTTAATGATGTTTGCACTCAAAAAGAGGTCTATATGTTGAACTTCTTCTCCAAGCAAATCAAAAGCTAATGCGGTTGCATATGCCACCGCGATTGGTTCTGTACACCCTTCTGCAGGTATTACTTCTTTTTTAAGTGTTTCTAAATATATACATTTCATATTCTATCCTCTTTTACTATCATTCTAATAAATATAACAAGCATTGTAAACATATTTAGAACTTTATTTATGATTCGTATACTTTTACAGAAAAAAGATTCGCATACAAGCGAATCCTTTAAAATTCTAGCTTTCTCTTATGCTTCAGTTGCACGTAATTTTAAACGTACTTCTTTTACACTCGCAATAGATGAAACCTCTCTAGATTTGCAAATGACTTTCCAAACTGCAATACTAATAACAAAGTCAATGGAACTATGCACAATAGTTCCCACTCCAACAAGTCCAAATACCATATATACAAACTCACTTGTTGTTGTCGTTCCCATATATGTAGGAAGTACCACAATAACTTCACATAGTGCGTGAACAACACCTACACATACTACAAATATAATTGTCTTAACTAAAGAATTTAATGTTTCTGGATGTTTCTTTAAATAATACGCTCCCCCAAAAGCCCATATAACATGGCTCAATGCGCGAAGTACAACTGGTAGTGGGAATGCTGCTAGTAAAAATCCTAAAGTAGTACCAAGTGCTACAGAAACCGCCACACTAGGAGATACAAATACCGCAATCATAATTGCCACATGAGATGCTAAAGTAAAGGACATTGGTTCGATTAAAACCTTAATTGGCGATACCATAGGAATCAAAATTCCAACCGCTATCAACATTGCAGATAATACCATTTTAAATATATTCTTATTCATACAATTTTCTCCCTTTCATCTATTTCTAACAGGTGTCTTGACACATGTTATGACTATTATAAACTTGCAAGTCACACCTGTCAATCCTGTTTTTTGTGAAAGCGTTTATAAAAAGGTTCCTCTTCACGAAGAACCTAACTTATATATGTCATAAAGGATGATAACGTATACTTCTTAGGATTTCTCGTAAAGGAATCCTTTTTCTTTTAAAGCTTGTATAATTCTTTGATAGGTATCTTCATCTTTGCATTTGATGGTATGCAAATGAAGTCCATTGGTAAGTTTTGATAGTGGAATTGCTTGATTGTTCTTCACGTTACTTAAGAACTGATCTGCATCATAGCGTGACGTGATATGAAGTTGTCCAGATAATTGTCCATATAAAGGGTGTTCTACAATAACATCTACAATTGTACCTCCATGATCCACAATCGTATATAGCTCTTCTTTCAAATCTTCTTCTTTGTGCACTACTGCGATTGCATAGCTCATAGAATCCAAGCTTATATCTTCCATAACATATCCTCTTGGAGTCGCAATAATATTCACACCACTCGCTCTCAACAATGCAATATCCCCTACCACAATTTGTCTAGATACATGAAATTGAGCTGCCAAAGAACTCGCTGAACAAGGTTTTTCACTTTGTTTTATGGTTTGTAATATGGAGTCTCTACGCATGGAAGAATTCATAGGCAACACTCTCTTTCAAAAATAAATTTCTCTATAACCTCCGCAACTCCACCTTCATTATGGTCTGCTGTAGTAACATAATCACAGATGTCTTTAATTTCTTGTGCTGCATTGGCTACCGCAACCGATAAACCTGCGGTCTTTAACATTGCAATATCATTAAAATTATCTCCAATAGCAATCGTCTGCTCTACTGGTATTCCTAAATGCTGTGCTAGTTCTCTAAGACCTAACCCCTTATCAACACCAGCGCGATTCATTTCAAGATAGCGATCACTAGAAAAAGAAATACTAACTCCGTCCGTAATTGGCATCATATCCTGTGCAATGTTTCTTAGGTATTCCATATCTGCTCGTTGAAATAAGATTTTCATAATGGGTGTATTCTCTAAGAAATCGATGGTATTCTCTTCCATAACCACGGCATCACTTTTAAACATAAACAACCATTCTTTTTCATCTTCATTGATTTGATAGGCATATACATCTTTATCAGTAAATAGTTGAATACATAACCCATGTTCGATTCCATAAGTAAATAATTGTTTCGCTTTTTCAAATGGAAGAGTATGAAATGTTAGTTTCTTAAAATCTTTATTTTCACAAAT
Source organism: Amedibacillus sp. YH-ame10 (assembly GCF_053848885.1). Lineage (NCBI taxonomy): Bacteria > Bacillati > Bacillota > Erysipelotrichia > Erysipelotrichales > Erysipelotrichaceae > Amedibacillus > Amedibacillus sp. YH-ame10. The sequence goes on along the minus strand of NZ_JBSPFA010000008.1, from coordinate 14,914 downwards.
GATACTACCATTACCAGAAATAATATATTCATCTTCTTTGTTATGTACATCCAACGTATCTAAGACATTTTGAATACATGTATATCCCCTGCCTGTCGCTGGTACAAATCGTATACCAAATTCCTGTTGTGCTCGTTTGATTGCTAGAACGTTACGTTCACTTATTTCTTTATCGCTATTTAATAGTGTTTCATCTAAATCACAGGCAATTAATTTATACATGTTCGTACCTCCAAATATGTTCTATTATAGCATGTTTTTATTCAAAATGTTCTTGAAGCCACAATGCAACCGCATCTTGATTATGATTGCTTATGACTCCTGTTGCCTTTTCTTTTAGTTGGGGCAGTGCATTTTCAACTGCATAACAAGCATCACTTATCGCAAACATTGGAAGATCGTTTATAGCATCTCCAAATGTAATCACCTGATCATACTTCCCCATTTCCTTTAAAGCTTGAATTGCATATGCTTTGCTTGCTTGTATAGGCATCATTTCTAGCCAATACTCTTCACGATATAGTTCTTGTTGAAAAATGGTATTCGTAAAAGAATATGTACATATTTTATCATATACCTCTTGAAGAAAGACTCCCTCATGAATACATGTCATATAGAAAATATTTCCGTCGCATAACTCTTCAATGTGCTCTACTGGACGAAAACGTTTATCATGTTCACGTTGAAGAAGGTAATGATGTCCTCCTTCATGTAACTTACTTGGTAGATAACTTACTCTTTCTACACCATCTATATAAGCATAAACAAATGGGTATTGTGCAAAGGAAAGCAACGTATCTAGTAACTGTTTACTTTCTACATCAGAGAAAAATTGAGAATATATTGGAGTATGATGTATAGGATCGATAATAAAAGCTCCATTATAGACAACCATAGGTATGTTGAGATGCAACCCTTGAACAATCTTAGATGCTGAGCTAATGGATCGTGCAGTCGCAAATGTAAAATGCATTCCTTGTTCTATAAGTCCATTGATAATGCTTATCGTTTTTGAAGAAAGATTGGACTGTGAAGTAAGAAGTGTTCCATCTAAATCACTCACATATAGTTTTCTCATCATAATTCTCCTTATGGTCTGAACACAAATAAAATAAAGTATATGTGATTACGATAAATATAGCCATGATAAAAGAAAATGGAATGGAAAAACTTAGTTCTATATTCTCATAAACTTCATTGATAAGACTCATAGGTTTTAATACATCCCAAGAATTTAAACGCAGAAATCTTCCAAGGAATACACCGAATCCACTTAACAAGGAAACAACAGCTACCATTCCCCAGGAAATCCATGAATTGTACTTATCTTTTACATACAACTGTATATGATAAAGTGAACGATACCCAGCAAAAAAACCAATTAAAACTCCACACCCTATATGAAGCAATTCAATCCATACCCAAATATCACGTACATAAAAACTTCCTTGTGATGAGAATTCATAAAATGTTAATGGTGTAATATGTATGAAGTCCGTAATCAAATAGGCAACGTTTGGAAATAGCAACAACCAACAAATAAAACATACAATCATAGGCACTGTTTTCTTCTGTTTGGCCATACTCAAAAATAAAGAGCTAAAGAATAAAGGCAATGTCGCAAGCATTATATTCCAAATCATTGCACGATGGATAAAAACTTTCGTTTTATTGTAAACATACATAGAAAAAATAGAATACACAACAAATAGGATGATAAAAACAATTTCTTTTCTTCGCAATTCCTTTCTCATATGTTTACCTGCCTTTCTTATATAGTATTATATCATGCTATGCTTTTCCTAATACTAAAGATTCTCTTAATTCATCACTAAACTAAATAAAATAAACTTATCGTGATTTTGTTTATTGAATCTATAAACTCGAGGTGTTATTATAGTTATGAGGTGATATTATGAAAACAATCAGTTTAGATCCATTTTATAAAGATGGGTACATTAAGCAAATGCCCAAAAAAAGAGAACTACGCATCCTTATACTACAATCCATTTGTAAAGAACTACCTCTTCAAGAAATCTATACAGAAACAGAAATTAATAATTTTTTGAAAACACGTTGTGATGATTTTGTTGAAATAAGAAGGTATCTAATTGATTATGGTATACTCAAACGCAATAGGGATGGCAGTGCATATTACAAGTGTAATGAGGACGAAATATAATATTTATTAGTAATTAGCTTTAAGAATCATATTCATCTTCTATTATCTGAATGCTCAAAAGGGTAACTAAAAAGCGTGGAATTCCACGCTTTTCAAACATAAATTATATTAGAAATTTACTTCTGTATCATAGTAGCAACATTTCAATAATTTCACCATTTCTTCTTGAGATGGTTGACGAGGATTGCTACCTGTACAAGCATCTAATATTGCATTTGCCGCAATATCTTCAACTCTTTCAAGGAAAACATTTTCTGGAACAAATCCTTTTTCTGCAGGAAGTCCATCGATTCCATAAGTATTCATAGAATGTGGAATATTCAAATCATCACTCATTTTACGTAAGTGAGCAATCAATAATGCCACTTTTTCATCATCATTGTTTCCACCTAATTTCATATAGTCCGCAATCACACCATAACGTTTTTTCGCTGTTTCATCTTTTGCGTTGAATGCGATAACTTTAGGTAAGTACATTGCATTTGCTGCACCATGGATAATATGTCCTCCATCAATATCAGTAAATGCTGCACCAGTTTTATGTGCCATAGAGTGCACAATACCAAGCAATGCATTAGAGAATGACATACCAGCTAAACATTGTGCATCATGCATACTTGCACGACATTCCATATTTCCATTATAAGAATCTACTAAATCTTTTTGTATCATAGTAATTGCATGTAAAGCAAGAGGATCTGTATAGTTACAGTTTGCAGTTGATACATATGCTTCCACTGCGTGTGTCATAGCATCCATTCCAGTATGTGCAACTAATTTCTTAGGCATTGTTTCTGCTAAGTCAGAGTCAACGATTGCTACATCTGGTGTGATTTCAAAGTCAGCAATTGGATATTTAATTCCTTTTGTATAATCCGTAATGATAGAGAATGCAGTAACTTCTGTTGCAGTTCCTGAAGTTGATGGAATAGCACAGAATTTTGCTTTTGTACGTAATTTTGGTAAACCAAATACTTTACACATGTCTTCAAACGTTGATTCAGGATACTCATATTTGATCCACATTGCTTTTGCTGCATCGATTGGTGAACCACCACCAACAGCAACAATCCAATCTGGTCCAAATTCTGACATCACTTGTGCACCACGCATTACAGTATCAACAGATGGATCTGGTTCAATACCATCAAAAATCAAAGTTTCCATACCAGCTTCTTTTAAATATGCTTCGATACGATCTAAGAATCCGCCTCTTTTCATGGAGCCTCCACCAGTACAAATGATTGCTCTTTTACCAGTAAAATCTTTTAGAGCCTCCAAAGATCCTTTTCCGTGATACAAATCCCTAGGTAATGTAAATCTCATTAAAAAAATCCTCGCTTTCCGGCTTATTGTAAGCCCTTAACTATCTATCAGTTTACATCAAATTACTTGTGAATTCAACAACTTGCACTCACAAGTAGACTTTTTTCGAAAAAAGTATTACGTATTTGTAGATATGTGTTATATTATTCTTGAAAGTATTTTTCTGAAACAAAAGAAAGGAGAGATTTCATGGAATTCATTGATGGCTATAAATTGATGTCCATACTACGTCATACACTCAATAAACTTGATTATAGACTCATTGATCATGGCTATCGAGTTGCCTATATGGCATGGAAGTGCGCACTTTTTGAAGGGAATTTGCGACCAGAAGAATTACGTGATTTCACCATTACTTCTTTCTTACATGATATAGGTGCATATAAAACAGATGATATTGAAAAAATGGTTGAGTTTGAAACAGAAGATATTATGAAGCACTCTGTCTATGGTTATTTATTTTTAAAATATCTTGCGCCATTAAAAGACTACTCTAGGGCTATTCTTTGTCATCATATGCCTTATAACAAATTAAAAAATTATAATATTCCTGAATGGAAGTATATTCAGATACTTTTCATATGTGATCGTTTCGATATTCTAATGACAATATACAACGATGTTCAGAAAGCAAAGAATATATTACTAGAACATTCTGAGACTTTGTTTTCTTCCGATATGCTTGACTTGTTTTTCCAAGCAGATGTGGAATACCACTTCATAGAAGATGTTTACCGCAAAGATAACGAGTTAGATTTCAGCGAGATTTCAAAAATCTTACATACAGATGAAGAATTGCGTGCTTATCTAGATATGATTACCTATTCAATAGATTTCAGAAGTGAATACATGATAACACATACCATGACGACCAATCGTATTGCTTTACATATAGGAAGATTGATGCAAGTAAGTACTACTGATCTTGAGAAAATTGACCTCGGTTCTATTTTTCATGATTTAGGTAAAATTGGTATACCAAGTGAAATATTGGATTTCCCAGGAAAACTAGATGATGAACAAATGATAATTATGCGAAAACACGTCGATTATACAATAGAAATTCTAGATCACTTAATTGAAGAAGATATCGTTCAGATCGCAGTACGTCACCATGAAAAATTAAACGGTACAGGGTATCCACTAGGTTTAAATGAGAATGATTTGACCTTGAATGAACGTATTGTCGCAGTCGCGGATATCATCAGTGCTTTATATGAACAACGTAGTTATAAAGCAGCCTTACAGAAACATGAGATTGTAAATATACTTCGTTCAAATGTTGATCATCATGAATTAGATTCTACCATTGTTGAAACCACTATTGCGCATTATGATGAGATTATAGCGCAAGTTCAAAAAGAATGTGATCCTATGATTCTACTTTATAGTAAACTTTCAAAACTGTATCCAGAAATATGTCAAAACATGGAAGCGTATTTGTTAAAATGTACGAGTCTTACATAGTCTTTTATATGTACAGACATTTTTAAAAGTGCTATAATATTTTCGTTCTTAATAGGATTTCTACAGAGTATACTATGAGGACAATGTTCCTCTTCAAAATGCCGGAGTGGCTCAATGGTAGAGCAATTCACTCGTAACGAATAGGTTGGGTGTTCGATTCACCTCTCCGGCACCATGACAATCAAGGCCCTTTCTAATAGGGGCTTTTTTTCATCTTTTCAATTATATAGCAAAAAATGTAGAGTACATAGAAAGAAATATGCAACCAAATCAAACCGTTTATGTTAATTCTTGTTGGTTGAAATCAAGCTTCTGCTATCCTATACTTAATGTAAGGAGTGTGAAAAGTATGATTTCTCAGAATTTAATGATTTTACGAAAAAAATTCCGCTTTTCGCTTGAAGAAGTTGCGGAAAGAATTGGAGTTTCAAGACAGGCAGTTACAAAGTGGGAAACAGGTGAAACAGTTCCTGACTTACACAATTGTAAATCACTAGCAGATTTATATGGAGTCACAATAGATGATCTTGTGAGTTTTGATAGTAAAGAAAATAATTTGCATATTCCACCAAAAGGAAAACACTGTTTTGGTACAGTCAAAGTTGGTGAACGTGGGCAAATTGTAATTCCTAAAAAAGCTCGTGATTTATTTGATATGAAAGCAGGAGATGACTTACTCATCCTTGGAGATGAAGAACAAGGACTTGCCTTAGTGAAAGCTGATGTGTTCTTAAAGTTTGCACAAGAAATAATGAAAGGTGGAAACGAATCTCATGGAGGCAATTGAAACCATAAATCTTTCTAAATCTTATTCCAATATCCAAGCTGTGGATAAATTGAATTTCTCTGTTAAAGAAGGAGAACTCGTATCTTTATTAGGAATGAATGGAGCTGGTAAGTCAACTACAATCAAAATGTTATCGACTCTAGTATTACCAACAAGTGGAGATGCGAAAGTATATGGACATAGTATTTGCCATGATAGCTTTGAAATAAAAAAAATAATGAATGTTTCACCCCAAGAAACAGCAATAGCCCCTAATCTAAACGTTGAAGAAAATCTAAGATTCATATGTGGTGTATATGGTTACTCTAAAAAGGAAGCAATACAAAAAACAAAACAAATGATAGAGGATTATACAATGCAAGCTATAGCGCATCAAAAAGCATCTACCCTATCTGGTGGATGGCAACGTAGACTATCCATAGCAATGGCATTGATTACAGAACCAAAAATGTTATTCCTAGATGAACCTACGTTAGGGTTAGATGTTCTTTCAAGACATGAATTGTGGGATATCATTCGTAAACTAAAACAGAAGATGTCCGTAATTCTTACCACGCATTACTTAGAAGAAGCTGAAGAATTAAGTGATTGTATCATTATTATGTCAAATGGAAAGTGTATTGTTGATGGAACGGTTGAAGAAATCAAACAGAAGGCAAACGCTACAACATTAGAAAATGCTTTTCTTTATTTCAACCAAAAGGAAAATACTTTATGAAAACATTAACGTTCGCAAGTAGAAATACAAAAGAAATTTTACGAGATAAAGTAAATCTATTCTTCGGCATTGTCTTTCCAGTCCTATTGTTAGGTTTATTAACGCTTATTCAATCAAATCTCCCTGTAGAACAATTTCCTTTACGTACGCTAGCTCCAGGTATTGCTGTATTTGGATTATCTTTTATATCTATGTTCTCAGGCTTCTTAATTGCTAAGGATCGTACAAGTTCTTTTATGATGAGATTGATGAGTTCTCCGATGAAGTCTTATAACTTTATAGGTGGTTATGTTTTACCATTGATTCCAATGTCATTCATCCAAACAACCATCTGTTATATAGCTGCTTTATGTTTGGGACTTCCATTCTCTATTCGCATCATTGCCTGTATAATCGCCAGTGTTCCTATCAGTTTGATCTTTATAAGTATTGGATTGATATGTGGTACTTTGTTTACAGACAAGCAAGTAGGCAGTTTATGTGGAGCCGTGCTTACAAACTTAGTCGCATGGCTATCTAGTACTTGGTTTGATGTTAGTTTGGTAGGAGGCTGGTTTGAAAATTTAGCAAATGCTCTACCTTTCCTTCATGCAGTTAATCTTGGTAGAAATATATATGCAGGCAATTGGAATATGCTTGGTAATGATTTTGTGGTTATTCTGATGTATGCACTCATCTTAAGTATTATTTCCATTTATGTATTCACGAGAAAAATGAAACATATGTGTTAGCGTTTGACTCTAAGTCAAACGCTTTTATTTAAATCTTATATATATATTTTCGTACTTCATCGACAGATTTCTTTGACCAACATATACAAAATCTAACGCGTACAAAAAAAGAAGTCTGCCTTACAGGCAAACCTCGTTATCTTCTAATAAAATGGTGGAGGTTAAGGGACTTGAACCCCTGACCCTCTGCTTGTAAGGCAGACGCTCTCCCAACTGAGCTAAACCTCCACGACTGTTATAGATTTTACCATAGTTTCATTGAATAATCAACCATGAAAGAAAAAAAGGGCTAAGCCCTTAAATATTTGATAATTCTTCTTGCTTTTTACTAATCTTACGATATGCACGTAAATAGATAATAAATACAAGCACAACAACTATAAGTAATAATACACAACCTGTCATGAACAATCCTGTCATCGTACTTGGATGTGTAGATAAAGAATAGTATATGTAAAGTAATGCTAAAAAGCAAATTACATCAACCGCAAGTAATGAACGCCATCCGCTTAATAAACGTTTGTATAGTGCTAATCTTGAAACACGATCACTGAAGATATTTGGTTCTGCCTCATGGATTGGCATTTCAATACGGAAATAATTCCATACACCATCAAACTCTGCTTTCTCGTGATAGATATTTTCCCAACCAGCTTCTAAGTAGTTGTCAACGTATCGATCTCCATCTTTTTTATCTTTTTCATAGTATCCTAAGTGATAGTAATAATTCTTAGGTTCACCTTGACGGAAAATGTACTGCATTCCCTTTTTTGTCACGAAGTGATACCCTTGTAAAGACATATCGTGTAAATACACTGCCTCATCATCCATATCAGATACGAAGAATAGTTTAAAACGTTTAATATCTTCTAAGATAGGCGCTGTAGTTTCTTCTTTCGTTTCCACTTCAGCTGTTTGTAAAGGAGCACTCTCTTCACTAGTAGTTTCCACTTCTTTTGTCTTCAAGCTTTTTTCATCGTTCTTCTTCTTAGTTACAGTTCTGCTTGCTTTCGCTTTTGTTGCTGGTTTTTCTTCCTTAGATGCATCTACTGTTTTCTTTGCTTTTGTTGTCTTTGTAGGTTTAGCTTTGGCCGTAGCGACTGTTTTACCCGCATCCTCTAAAGCAACTGTATCTTCTGTTTTCTTTGTCTTTGTAGTTTTGGTAGTAGTCTTAGCTACCTTTGTTGATTCTTTCTTAGATGCTTTTGCCTTTGTTACCTTCTTTGTATTTTCAGCATCCGCTTTAGTTTCTTTCTTTGCAGGTACTTTTTTCGTCGTGGTTGTTTTCTTTTTTATATTTTTTGAGGTATCTTCTGTTTGAAGATCTTTTGTCTCTTTTTCATTTGTTTTGTTTGTATCCATAAATAGCCTCCATTAATGTGCTACCTAATAATTTAACATGTATGCCTTATCGTGTCAAATTAAACCAAATTTAGCAACTCTTGAAAAGAGTCTATTTTTCTTTCGTATTCATCCACATTTCCAAAACCATAGCTCGCAAAAATGAAAGGAATATGTGCATCAATACTAGCTTCTTTATCCTTTTGTGTGTCTCCTACATATACAGCATTTTCTACTTGATTGCGTTCCATAAGCATACGTATATTAATACCTTTTTTCTTACCTGTTCTTCCTGAACATTCATAGTCAATAATATACTTTTGAATATCGTATACAGAAAACAATGTCTCTATGTAGCCATCTTGACAATTTGATACGATATATAAATCGTGCTCTTCACTTAGTTTTGCCAATACGCTCTCTACCTCTGGATATAAATCTCCAGGATGATCTTTTAAGTATTCGCACTCCTCATTCATGCAAGTGGTAATAAGTTCCATTTGTTTTTCAAAAGGATATTGAGGGAAGATAGTAGCTGCGATATCCTCAGTAACCATACCCATCACACCATGGATTTCTTCCACACTCACATGTGTATCTGGTATTCCTAGCCTTTGTATTGTTTGATTATAGGATTCTGCAATCCTCTTTGTAGAATCCCATAGGGTACCATCTACGTCTAATATTATTGATGTTTTCATTTTTCATCACCTCATTGTTATTTATCGTAGCATATTTTACGTTAGAAATCTATCGAACCTTCTCTTTTATACACAATGTAAAGTTCGCATACCAAAACTTTTCATCATGCACGATGTCTAAACGTACGATTCTACATGTATTTAACAGATCCATTTCAAATGTGGATATAGAAAGTTTGAGGTGTAAATCTTGATGTCTCATAAAAAGTGACAACATATCTCCTTCGTAATGAAACGCTTTTGTAGACCAAGTACTCGATCGATGATACTGAAAATCTTTCTTATTCTTTATTGCGAAGTATTGTTTACGAGCGAATTGATAAAGTTGCCACCTACAGGCTATTGGTACCTCATGGAAATAAGCCATTTGAGAAAGCCTATGTGAATGCCCCTCCTCCATTTGTTTTACTAAATCTTGTAGCTGATCCATATAGGTTTGCTCATACTCTAGTAAAATCCTTTTCTCTTCCTCCTTCATTCTAATTCTAATCTTCTTTGTAAAGTACATAATTGCACACTCCTCTCACTTTCTATATACGAGAAAAGCATGTAAAATTCCTAAATTTTCTTTGATATTTTTCATAAATATAAAAAAACACCCAATATGAGTGTTTATTGTTTAATGGCGGAGTAGGAGAGATTTCATTGGTACTCATTTTTGCTATATATATAGGGTTATTTGAGTTATTATATGTACTCTATTTTGCATATGTAAGACATAAAATTCTCCTATATGTATACTTTTTTATAATACTAGTAACATAAGTTTACAATATGTATATTTAACAAAATGTAACCTTTATGTTATTATGATTTTTGGAAGGAGGTAATTCTATATGGTTGATTTTTATATACTTAAAATAATTTCATTGAAGAAAATGCGTTTTTTTTGTGTAATCACTCCTATAATAGTTATTGTCTTTGTCCTTTTATGGGGGTTTGCGAGTGCAAAAATTTATGAAGACCGCATAAAAGTATATATTAATGAATTCAATGAGAACTCTGAGAACATTTCTACTGAAGATCTTTTTATTGGATTGAATTATGTAAGTGGCAGAGATAAAGATATAATAAGCTATGTTAATGAAGGAATATATTTTTCAACAACAATTATAGGATCTGTGCTAGTTAGCCAAGCATTTTCTCTCACAAAACGTATTAATGATTATGAAGAAGAAATTGCTAAAATTAAGAACTCTTAATGAGTTCTTTTCTATTAAAAAAGGCTACTCACTAGGAGTAGCTACTCAATTTGGCAACGTAATGGTCTGCTTACTTATATAATTTTCGAACTGCTTTTTTGTAAGTGATAAAACATTCTTAAAATATATGCTTTCATACCGAGCCATATTAAATTTGATAATGTTCCTCTTTGCTTTTTTTGTCAAAGCACCTACTGTTAAATTTCTAGATTCTGAATACTGTATTTCATCAGAATCTAATTTGTTCTCTACACAATTAACAGGACGATTTTTATCTTCATTGTAAACGAGGATAAAAATTGCATTATGATAAAAATCTTTTATAGATATACCTTCATTTCGCAAGAGTATAAGTATACTATGCCCAATTTTATTACTAATATTTTGCATTACACTAGTTTTTTTCAAATTACCATTTTTAAACTCAATAAAACACCAGTCTCCGTTCATTTTACATAAAGTATCAACTGAACAAAAAGGATCACTATGATTTTCAAATGACTTTATATAGCATTTCATAAACTCATCAAAATTTATTACTTCATTTTGCAATTCCACCATGTATTCTCCATGGATAGAATCAAATGATGTTTCTTTCAAAGTCGCTTTACAATTTTCATACTTAATCTTCGCCATGGATAGATCCTTCTACATCTGCCAATATTTGAAAAGGAGCTGCAAGCTTATCGTAAATTTTATCTATATTTGTAGTAACATCTTTAAAAACAGCTTTACTATTAATTAAATCAGATAAATAGTATTTACATAAATTAGCGATATGATATTTTGCCGAATACGATTCAATGGCACTTATGAAATATGGGCTATGTGTATTCAAAAGGATATGTAAATTGAGTTCCTTCTGCATAATAACAAGGATTTCAGCTAGTCTTATTTGCCATTGCGGATGAAGATTAACTTCTGGCTCATCTAGAATAATTGTGCTATTATGAATTATATAATTATTTTCTAGCAGGCGCAATAAAGAAGCAATTGATTTAATCCCTGTGGATAAGTTAGTAATATTAAGAGCACTATCGTACCCTTCTTCTTTAAATTTAATTACTGAGTCCTCCATTATAAACTCACCATGAATAGTTTCATTTATCTTATTTTTTATGATAGCAATTTTGTCTTTAGCCATAGTTTCATCAATAATACTAGGATTTCTTTTTCTTCTTAATTTAGTAATCGTAGAAGCAGAATGCCCTCCATTAAATCGTCTTCTAAAAAACATATTCTCATTAACTGAATCTAATAGAAACGGATTATCGAGATATATAATTTGATAAGTTATGGGAATATACTTCTTTATTTCAATTTCATCATTGAATTCTAACTCTATCAAATCACTTTTTATTTGTAGTTTCAACGTTGGTTTTGATTTCATATCAAGTAATGGGTAAACTTGATTGCTAAACTCACTGAGAAATACTCTATTAACTATCGTTTTTCTAATACTTTCTTCACTCAAACTCATCACAGAATAAATATTCAATAAAATCTCTTCATATTTTGTAGATAACTGATGAATAACGCTAGCAGTCACATAATCACTTAGTATAGAACCATATATATCTATAATTTCTTGTTTTGACATTTGAAGCAAGTCTATTTCTAAAAATTTGTTATATATCTCTTCAGTTTTACCGTCTAAATCGATATATTGAAATTCTCCATTTTCATCATCAAAATACCCCAACTCCTTTATAAGACTTGATACTTTACCTACTCGTTCATTATTGACCTTCATCTTGATATTATAAAAAGAATCAAATAAACTATATATAGCTTTACCTACTGTGCTTTTTCCTGTATTATTCTCACCTGCAATTACTGAAATTCCATTTATTTCGATATCTGCTTCTTTTATTTTTGCAAAATCTTTTAGTTCAATTCTCATCCTAATCTCCTTTTGCATTCTAATTACCTCCAGTAAATACAAAAATTGTACCTACAGAAAGCAAAAAACAATGTCGATATTTATCCTCTAAGATATTTATAATATAAATGAATTATATCACAAATAAAACTAAAGGATACACCCAAATATAAAAATATCAAAATCTCCTATTATATTCAATGCATATAATTTATCTTTTTTTTAGACGTTCCTCATTGATAGCCGCAATGATAACAATTTCATATTATAAACTCATCGCTTTTTTTGATAAACATCCAATTTTTTATCACAAAAATCAAATGTCTTAAGCTTTCCAAGACAATAATATATCAATACTATAACAACTGTAATAAATAAAAAAATCCTACCCTCAATTATGAAGTGAACCCCTAAATTGGACAACCAATTAAAGGAGGTTCATTTTTAGATTATGTCAAAACTTACAAGAGAACAAAAAATTGAAATTTATAAAAGAAAAAAACAGGTCATAGTGTAATAAATTTATCAAGTGAGTATGGAGTAACGAAGGTAGGAATTTGATACCTAATAAGACTCATTGATCATCATGGCATTGACATTTTAAGGCAAGGAAAAAATAAAGTATATTCTTTAGAGATCAAAGAAGAAATTATAAATGAAGTTCTAATCAACGGTCATTCAATTATGTCAACATCTATTGAATATGGCTTGCTTTCTAAAGGGATGTTAACAAGTTGGATAAAATCGTATACAGTAAATAATTATGTTATAGCAGAGAAAACGAGAGGACGACCACCTACTATGATAAATAAAACAACATCTAAAAAAAGCTATGAAGATATGACATTAGAAGAAAAAGTGAAATATCTTGAAGATAAGAATTTATATTTGGAAGCAGAGATAGAATATAGAAAAAAATTGAGTGCTGTGGTTCAGGCAAGGAAGAATCAACAACCGAAGAAAAAGTAGCGGTCGTATTTGAATTACAGCGTAAATATCCAATTGGAATTCTTCTCACTATTTCGGGACTGAAACATTCTACATACCATTACAATCTTTCTAAGATTAACAAAGATATGAAGAATGATGAAATCATGAATCAGATTATCAATATCTACTATTCTAACAAAGGGCGCTATGGATACCGTAGGATCAAGTTAGAATTAGAGAACAAAGGATATAAAGTAAATCATAAGAAGGTTAGTCGGTTAATGGTTATGATGGGCTTATATGGGATTACACCGAAAGCCAAATACAAATCTTATAAAGCGGATATGAATGGAACTGTTAAGAATCAATTACTTACAAAAGTAATTGATGAAGAAAATCATAAAACTTATTATGAAAGAAATTTCGAGACCACATAGTGTAATGAAAAATGGTCAACCGGTGTATCAGAGTTTCGTATAGCAGCTGGTAAACTTAATTTGTCGCCAATCTTAGATTTACACAATCGCGAAATTGTTTCCTACCATATTTCAAAAAACCCTGATTTTGAACAGATAAGAATAATGCTTAATAAGGTGTTTGAGAAACATCAAAATCTCAATGGGATGATATTTCAATCTGACCAAGGTTGGCAATATCAAATGAAGCAGTATCACAGACTTTTAAAAGATAAAGAAATTATACAATCGATGTCACGTAAAGGAAATTGTTTAGATAACTCTCCTATGGAGAACTTCTTTGGTAGAATGAAAAATGAGATGTTTTATGGGCATGAATATGAATTTCAATCATTAAAGCAATTAGAAATTGCCATGAAAGAATATATCGAGTATTATAATACGCAAAGGATAACAACAAAATTAAAAGGATTAACTCCTGTACAATACAGAAATGAATTCTTATTAACTGCCTAATTTTAGCTTATTTACTTTTAGTCCAAGTAATTGGGTTCACTTCAATCAGTCGTTGGTTTTTTTATGCATTTATAAAGTGTTTTAGTACGAGGTTGTAGATTCTGCATAGAACTGGAACTTCATGTATTTCGCTTAACATGATTATAATTCTCCCTTTATAATCCTCTTCCGTTAGTGTCCTATTTTCATCACTATCCATGGCGTTTATCCTCCTTGGTAATAATTACCTGTGCATATATTATATATAATAACTTTACATTTGTGGTTATATCACATATTTTGTCCACATATATGAACAGCTATTTAAAAAAGAATCGTACAAATCTTCCATTTTAATATTAAGTGCTTTAGCTATTTTTTCTAATTGTTCCAATGTTGGGGATGTTTTTCATTCTCATGATTATTCAATGTTGTTTTACTTATCCCTGTCATCGCCGACAATTCTCGCAGACTAATATTCTTTTTCACCCGTTGTTCGTATATAAGTATTTTCATTACCTTTATTATATGTTAATAGAAAAAGATATACATAATACTTCTTTTTTTTGTTTTTTTTCAATTTTTCCATTTAAAACTCTATTATTTTCAATGACGTAAATTATCAGAATAAATGCAGTAAGAAGTAAAAATAGTAAAAAAAGGGAGTTATTGCAGTTTAAGTTAAGTGAAAACGGCAATAACCCTTTTAATATATTGTGAAAGTCATAAAAAAATC